>NZ_WNXE01000044.1:18912-20917 GCF_010993615.1 Arhodomonas sp. KWT
TTCACCCGCCGGCTCAGCGCTCAGGTGAACCTCAACAACGTCTTCGACCGGGATTACTACACCCGCGTCGGCGGCGTGAACACCTTCAACATGGTCGGCCAGCCGTTCAATGTCGTTGCCTCGTTGCGCTATGACTTCTGAATCCGGCGATCCACCCATGGCGCGTTGCCCCCGGGTGGCGCGCCGCTACCTGCGCCGCACCCTGTGCGGCGTGTTACTGATGCTGCTGACGGGAGGGGTGATGGCGGCTGACGGCAGGGGCGAGGGGAATGTGTCCCTGCCCGGTACCCGGCAATGGACCATGCACTCGCCGGAGACCGGTGGTGATTACCTGATCCAGGTCGCCGTGCCCGACGGCCCGGCGCCGGCGGCAGGCTATCCGGTGCTCTACGTGCTCGATGGCAACGCCCGCTTCCCGCTGCTCCTTGCCGCCCGCGAGAGCCTGACCCGCCACGGCCCGGCGGCGTCGCCGGAGCCGTTGCTCATCGTCGGCGTTGGCTATACGGACACCGAGCGGTTCGCCTTTGACCGGCGAAGCCGGGACTACACGCCCCCGGTGCAAGGTAGTCCGGACAGGCCCCCGCAGGAACGTCCGCACGGCGGTGCACCGCGGTTCCTCGACTTCATCGAGACGCATCTCAAACCTGCCATCTACGAACGCTTTGCGGTCGATACCGGCCGGGAGACGCTGCTCGGGCATTCCTACGGGGGGCTGTTCGCGGTATACACCCTGCTCACCCGGCCGGCCGCCTTCGACCGCTACGCGGCGATCAGCCCGTCGCTGTGGTGGTACCCGGCCGGGGGGCCGGCCGTCGCCGGGAACGGGGTGTCCGCCGACGGCGCGCAGGCGCCGGCGGTGCTGCTCGGCGTCGGTGCCCGCGAGCAGACGCCCGGCCCGTCCGCCCAGGGCACACCCCGGGCGGCCCGTGTGCGTGAGCGCGCGATGGTGGACCGGACCCGCGACATGGCCGCCGCGCTCCGTGCTGCGCATCCGGACTGGGGCGTGGACCTGACGGTCTTCGCCGGCGAGGACCACGGCAGCGTGATGTGGCCGGCGGCGCGGGCGGCGCTGACGTTGGCACTGCGTCCGTGATCCGTCGCGCTCGGTTCAGTACCGGCGTGCCGTGAATACCTGGCGCAGCGTGCGCGTGACGATCGCCGGCGGCAACGACATGTGCCCCTCGCCGGGCTGGAGGTGAAACGCCGTGCGCAGACCGTGGGCGGACAGCGGGCGCAGGCGTTTGGCCTGGGCCCGTGCGTCCTGGATCGTCTGCGGCGTTTCCCTGCTGCCGGCAACGAGGAGGACGCTCACGTCGCGCACGTCCACCCGCCCGGCCTTCACCCGTGCAACGAATCTCCTTTCCTCGTCGAGCAGGTAGTCGTGCTGCCACCACAGAGATGGGCTCGCCACTACGTAGTCGCTGAACAGTCCCGGCCGCGCGAACAGGGCGTGGAGCGCGAACATGCCACCGAAGGAGTGTCCGAAAACCGAAAGGCGGTTCCGGTCGACGGGATAGCGTTCGGCGATCGCCGGGACGATGTGCCGGGACAGTGTCTCCAGGAACGCGGCGTCGCCGCCCTGGGGCGGGTCGTTGCGTGACGGCGGTGCCGGCGGCGAGAAGTCGTAGGAACGGCGCTCGAAGTCCAGTGGTTTGTCGGTGGGGTAGCCGACGCCGACGACGATCGTCGCCGCGAAACGCTTCTGCAGCCGCCTGGCGGCGTGGAAGGCGGCGAAGTGGGCGTTGCCGTCGAGCACGAAGAGCACCGGATAGCCGTCGTCCGGCGGTTCGACCTCCTCCCGGGGTTCACTGACGAGCAGCCGGTAGGGCCGGCCGCCGTCCGGCCCGGCGGTGAGTTCGATCTGCGCGGTCCCGGGCAGTGTGACCGGGGGTGGCGACGATCTGCCGTCTGCACCCGTGCTACCGGCGCCGAGTGCCAGTATCCCGGTGAGCAGTGCGACCGCAAACGGTCTCAGGGGCATGGTTTGATCCTCCAGCGTTATCGG
>NZ_WNXE01000450.1:0-1368 GCF_010993615.1 Arhodomonas sp. KWT
GGTAGTGTCCCAGGAAGTGTGTAAAAGCGGCTGAGGAGGTCACCGCGGGTCTCCGTTAGGATTCGGGTTGTGAAGACCGAGAACCCTAAACACAGGAGACCCACGATGACCGAAGACAGGATGGCACTGCTGGCGATGGCAGAGAAGGCAGGTGAGACGGATTTTCTGCGCGATTTGGTCCGCGAGGTGGTTCACGAGCTCATGGAGGCGGAGGTGGAGAGCTTGTGCGGTGCGGGCCGGCATGAGCGCAGTGGCGAGCGCACGGATCAGCGCAACGGCTACCGCAGCCGGCGCTGGGACACGCGGGTGGGTTCGATGGAGCTGTCGATCCCGCGGCTACGCCACGCGAGCTACCTGCCGGGATTTCTCGAGCCACGCCGGGCGGCCGAGCAGGCGCTGACGGCGGTGGTGCAGGAGGCCTACATCCAGGGCGTGTCCACGCGCTCGGTGGATGAGCTGGTGCGCGCGGCCGGGATGACGGGGATCTCCTCCTCGCAGGTCTCGCGGCTGTGCGAGTCGATTGACGAGCGGGTTGGCGCTTTCTTGCGGCGCCCGATTGAGGGGCAGTGGCCGTATCTGTGGCTCGATGCCACCTACGTGAAGGCGCGCGAGGGCGGCCGGGTAGTCTCGAAGGCGTGTGTGCTGGCGGTGGCGGTGAACACCGAGGGCCGGCGGGAGGTGCTCGGCCTGGCGGTGGGCCCGGCGGAGACGGAGAAGTTCTGGACCGGCTTTCTGCGGGATCTCATTGGCCGGGGGTTGGCCGGGGTGCAACTGGTGATCTCCGACGCTCACGCCGGGCTGAAGAAGGCGGTGGCGCAGGTGCTCGGGGCGAGCTGGCAGCGCTGTCGCGTGCACTTCATGCGCGATGTCCTCGCGCATGTGCACAAGCGCCACCAGTCGATGGTCGCCGCGGCGATCCGCACCGCCTTCGCCCAGCAGGACGGGGCCGGCGCACGCGAGCAGTGGCGCGAGACCGCCGACTCACTGCGCAGGCGCTTCGCCAAGGTCGCCGAGATGATGGATACCGCCGAGGAGGAGGTCCTGGCCCATACCGCCTTCCCGCCGGCGCACTGGTCGAAGATCGCCTCGACCAACCCGCTGGAGCGGGTGAACAAGGAGATCAAACGCCGCAGCGATGTGGTCGGGATCTTCCCCAACGAGGCGGCGGTCACCCGCCTGGTTGGGGCCGTGGTCCTGGAGCAATCGGAAGAGTGGCAGGTCGGGCGCTGTTACATGGCCCGACACAGCCTCGCCGCACTGCGCCGGGACGATAAAGACAGCTCCGACCAACTCGAACACGCAGCCTGAACCCCGACGACGGAGCCCGCGGTGACCGAGACGAATTTACACACTTGACGGGACACAACC
>NZ_WNXE01000451.1:0-1361 GCF_010993615.1 Arhodomonas sp. KWT
GCGCCGTTGCGCCCGATCAGCGCCACGGTCGCCCCGGGCTCGAGGGTGAAGTCCACGTCGCGCAGGACGGGCACCCCCTGGATACGCGCATTGATGCCTTCAAATCGCAGCATGGCTACAACCCAATCACGTCGCGTTGCACGCCGGCGTCGGCGAGCACCTCGGCGGGCGTCCCCTCGATACGGATGCGCCCGGCGTCCCAGACCGCCACCCGCTCGGCGTAGCGCTCCACCATCTCCATGTCGTGCTCGACGAACACCGCCGTGACCTGCTGGTGGGCGAGCACCCGCAGCAGGGTGTCCATCACCTGGAACTTCTCCTGGGAGCTCACCCCGCTGGTGGGCTCGTCCATCAGCAGCACCCGCGGCTTGAGCGCCAGCGCCAGGGCGATGTCGATGAGCTTGCGCTGGCCCTCCGGCAGCGCGGTGACCACCTGGGCGGCGACGTCCGCCACGCCCATGAGCTCGAGCAGCTCCATCATCTCGTCGCGGGCTGTGGACGCGGACAGCGGCCGCCACAGCGAGCGCACCCGGTCCCGGGCGGCGGCTCCGATGAGCATGTTCTCGATCACCGTGTGCTCGAGGAACAGCTGCGGGATCTGGAACGCCCGGGCGATGCCGCGCCGGGTGATCCAGCGCGGGCTGCGCCCGGTGATCTCGGTGCCGTCGAAGCGCACCGTCCCGGACTTGGGCCGCAGGTAGCCGGTGCAGATATTGAGGAACGTGGTCTTGCCCGCCCCGTTGGGGCCGATGATCGCGAGATGGTCCGACTCGTGGACCGACAGGTCCACGCCGTCGGCGGCCTTCACCCCGCCGAACTCGATGTGCAGGTCACGGGCCTCGATGAGTGCCTGGCTCATGATGCCTCCCTCCCCGCCGGCGCGAACCGGCCGGATATCCGGTGCCACAGGCCGACGAGCCCCTCGGAGGCGAACAGCACGATCACCAGCAGGACCACGCCCAGCAGCAGCTGCCACATGTCCGCGGCGAGCACGGCGAGGTACATGCGCACGCCCTCGTAGACCAGCGCCCCGGCGAACGCGCCCAGCACGTGGCCGGCCCCGCCGAGGATGGCGATGAACACGAACTCCCCGGAGCGCACCCAGTAGGCATACTCCGGCGTCACCAGGCCCTGCATGACCGCCGCCAGGGTACCGCCCACGCCGGCGAGCATCGCCGAGATCACGTAGGCCACCAGCAGCGTGCCCCGCGCCGAGATGCCCAGGTACTCCAGGCGGGTCTCGTTGGTCTTGATCGCCGCCAGGGCCCGGCCCGGTGCCGAGTTGAGGTAGCGGTGCACCAGCCAGCCGAGCACCGCCGCCGTCGCCAGGGCGACGTAGAACAGCGTGTACTCGAAGGGCA
>NZ_WNXE01000452.1:0-1353 GCF_010993615.1 Arhodomonas sp. KWT
AGAACAGGCATACCCGAGCGTTCCGGTTGCACCTAGGGACTGGACGCCCCGGGCGGCTGCCCGGGGCGGACGGGGCGTTGCTCAGCCGATGAGGCCGAGCTGCTTCATGAACTCGACCTGGCTGTCGAGAATGCGCGTGGCGAGCTTGTTATCGCCGGCGGTCTCGCGCCAGACCTCCATCGCCGTGGGCCGGCCCTGCTTGACGACCTCCGGGCCGAGATGGATGACCTCACAGCCCCGCTCCTGGAACTTGCGCAGGGCGATCACGTCCTGGGCCAGGATGTGCTGGCGCAGCGCCGCCGAGGTCTCCCGGGCGGCCACCGCGAGCGCGGCCTGGTAGCTCTTCGGGAGCTTGTCGTGGGCGGACTTGTTAGCGACGTAGCTGGTCGCGGTGGTCGGCTGATGGAAGCCGGGCACGATCACGTACTTCGCCACCTCGTCGAGGCCCGCCTCCAGGTTCGCCGTGAGGTCACCGCGGTCGGCGAAATCGATGACGCCCTTCTCAAGGGCCTGGTACACCTCGGCGGTGGGCATGGGGGTGACGGACACATCGAACGCCCCCATCACCGCACTGGCGAGACCGACGAAACGGCCCTTCTTGCCCTTCATGTCGTCGAGCTGGTGCAGCGGGAACTTCGAGTGGATCGGCTCCTGGCCGTAGACGGTGGGCGCGATGTAGTGCAGCCCCGCCTGCGCGTAAGCCTCGCGGGCCATGTCCAGGCCGCCGCGCTCGTAGAACCAGGCCTCGTACTGGTCCGGCTGCTCGAAGCCGAACGGGATGGTGCTGGTGAACGCGAACGCCGGGATGGAGCCGGCCTCGTAGCCGTCGAAGGTCTTCATCATCTCGAAGGCGCCGCCGCGCACGGCCTCGAAGGCTTCGGCGGAGGGCACGAGCTGGCCGCCGGAGTACAGCTTGATGGAGAACTGCCCGCCGGTGAGCTCGGAGACGCGCTCGACGAAGCGCTTCTCGAACTCGTACGGGGTGGTGCCGGCATCCCACAGCGCCTGCATGCGCCACGACACCTTCGGCTGGTCCTGGGCCACGCTGATCGCGGGCAGGCCGAGGGTGGACGCAGCGGCGCCGGTGGCGACGCCCGCCTTCAGGAAGGAACGGCGATTGAACTTGCGATCGGTCATCTTCTCTCTCCTCCGGTTCGCGCGGGGACTGCGCGGATTGGGTGTTCACGTTTTTGCGCTAGACTCGGACACTGACATGGATTGAACAAGGTACAGTTCCCGCCTTTGTACCCTGTACTGTACCCACGAAAACAGAGGTACAATTCGCACGGCAGGGCCGGCGACGGCCTATCCGGCGGGCACCGTACCGGGATTCCGGGGACGCGGCGGCAGCGG
>NZ_WNXE01000453.1:0-1353 GCF_010993615.1 Arhodomonas sp. KWT
GGACGCGGCGGACGCCGAGGGAAACGCCCTGGATGGCGCGAACGTGCTCGTCGTCGATGACAACGAAATCAACCGCAAACTCATCACCACCATCGCCGCACGCAACGGCGTGCGGGTGGTGGAAGCCGGCGACGGTACCGCGGCAGTGGACGCGTGCCGCCACGAGTGGTTCGACACAGTCTTCATGGATATCCACATGCCGGGTATAAGTGGCGAGGAGGCGGCTCGACGGATCATCGCCAGCTACGACGGCCGGCGACCGCCGCGGATCATCGCACTCACCGCCAACGCCATGAGCGGAGAGCGCGAACGGCTGCTCGCCGCCGGGATGGACGACTGCCTGATCAAGCCGGTAACGGAGGTGCAGATTCTCGCCGCGATCGGCCGGGACGGCCCGGCACCGGAGCACTCGAGCGTTGATAACGACACCCGGAGCACGCTGCGGGAGATGATGCTCGACGAGCTTCCCGACCATCGCCAACGCATCGTCGCCGCCGTCGAGACCGGAGACCGGGCAACGCTGCGCGAGCACGTGCACAAGCTCCACGGCGCGGCCAGCGTATGCGGGCCGGAAGCCCTGCGCTCGGCTTGCGCCGAGCTGGAGGGACACCTCGTCGCCGGCGATGCTCAGGCGATACCGGGGGCGGTGGACGATCTGCTCGAAGCGATTGACACGGTCTCAGCCGACTCCCCCGCCTGAACCGCCCTCCAGCACGACGAAGGCGACAGCGTAGTCGCGCTCGTCCGAGATGCTAAGGTGACAGCGGAGGATGCCCCTGCGAACGGCGAGCGTCTGCGCCTCGCCCTCGAGCTGCAGCTGCGGCGCCCCGACCTCATCGTGACCGACACGCAGGTGCTGGAAGCTCAGGCCACGCCCGATACCCGTGCCGAAGGCCTTGGCCGCCGCCTCCTTGGCGGCGAAACGGCGGGCGGCGAAGGCCCCGAAGTCCGCCAGCGCCGCCCCCTCGTCGAGCTCCGCCGCGGTCAGCACCCGCCGCGCGAACCGGGTATCCGGGGCCCCGGCGAGGCGACGTATGCGCGCGACCGCGACGATGTCGGTGCCGATGCCGACGATCACGCCCCGCCCCGCACGGCGGCCCCGGTCATCAGACGCCGCATGTCGGCGACGGCGTCGGCGAGCCCGCTGAATACCGCCCGCGCGATGATCGCGTGGCCGATGTTGAGCTCGTGCATGCCGGGCAGCGCCGCGACCGCCTCGACGTTGTGGTAATGCAGGCCGTGACCGGCATTGACGGTGAGCCCGAGGCCCCGGGCGTAGGCGACGGCCTCCGCCACCCTGGCGAAGGTCCGCCGCGCGGTCTCCGGGTCCTGCGCATCCGCGTACTCCCCGGT
>NZ_WNXE01000454.1:0-1351 GCF_010993615.1 Arhodomonas sp. KWT
TCCACGGTTCCCCTCCCGCTTCAGGCCGCGGGGCGCCGGAGCGCCCCGCGATCAGGCCGTCGTCGATCCGCCGGGCTTAGTGGCAGCCCGGATAGGTGGTGACGTCGGTGTCCAGGAGGTCCGCCGACAGGCCCTTGAGCCACTCGGTGGAATCCTCGCCGGCCGGGGTCGTGATCGCCTCGGCAGGGAAGACCGTGATGTCGCAGAGCTCGGCGATGTCCTTGCCCTCCACCTGCTTGGCAGTGCCGAGCATCTGGTCCTCCAGGCCCTGGTGATCCGCCGGGCGGATGGTGATCTCGCTGGTCGCACCGCGGAAGCTCAGACCCTCGAAGGCGTCGGCCAGGGTCTCGGTGTCCGGCCACTCGCCGTCGTTGGCCTCGATGGCGCGGTCGTAGGCGGCCTGAAGCGCGTCGAACGCCTGGACCATGTGGAAGGCGGAGTAGATCGGCACGTTGCCGGTCTTCTGGCGGAAGCTGCTCACGAACTCGTTGAACTTCTCGTCGTCGGCATAGCCGGGATGGGCATAGTAGTGGTCGCCACGGGCACCGACGATCGCCCCGGTGGGCATGTCCTCACCCAGGCGCTCCAGCGAGCTCTCGGCGAGGGGCAGCACCAGCGTCGAGCGCTCGTCGAGCCCGCGCTGCTTGGCCTGGCGCACGAAGTTGTCGAGATCGCCACCCCAGGAGGTGGAGAGCACCACGTCCGGGCGCATCGCCAGCAGCCGCGTGATCTCGGTGGAGAAGTCCGGGGTCCCGAACTTGGGGAAGAACTCGGCAACCACCTCGACGTCCGGCTTCAGGGTCTGCAGGGCGGTACGGAAGATCTTCCAGGAGTCACGGCCCCAGGCGTAGTCCTGGTTGACCACGGCGATGGTCTCGAAGTCGGGGTGGGTCTTCAGCAGGTACAGCACCGAGGCCAGCATCTCGGGGGTCGCGTTCGCCTGCGTGCGGAAAACGTAGTTGTAGTCACCCTCCTCGAACACCCGCTGGGTGCCGCAGTCCCACATCAGGTTGACGACTTCGAGGTCCTCGGCGAGCGGCGCCACCTTCAGGCAGTTGCCGCTGGAGATCGAGGCGAACATGACGTCGTAGCCCTCGCTCTGCACGAGCCGGCGGTACTCGGAGAGCAGGTGCTCACTGCCCGCCCCCTCGTCGATGAAGCTCAGGTTGAGCGGCACGCCGTGGATCCCGCCGTTGTCGTTGATCCGCTCGGCCATGATCTCGGCGGCGGCACGGGCGGGCTCACCGAACACGGAGGCCGGCCCCGAGAGGAATGCGGAAATGCCGATGTCGATCTGCTCGGGCTTGTCGGCGGCGCCGGCCGTGCCGATGCCGAGCGCGCAGACGCCGGC
>NZ_WNXE01000455.1:0-1351 GCF_010993615.1 Arhodomonas sp. KWT
TCCACGGTTCCCCTCCCGCTTCAGGCCGCGGGGCGCCGGAGCGCCCCGCGATCAGGCCGTCGTCGATCCGCCGGGCTCAGTGGCAGCCCGGATAGGTGGTGACGTCGGTGTCCAGGAGGTCCGTCGACAGGCCCTTGAGCCACTCGGTCGAATCCTCGCCGGCCGGGGTCGTGATCGCCTCGGCGGGGAAGACCGTGATGTCGCAGAGCTCGGCGATGTCCTTGCCCTCGACCTGCTTGGCGGTGCCGAGCATCTGGTCCTCCAGGCCCTGGTGATCCGTCGGCCGGATGGTGACCTCGCTGGTCGCGCCGCGGAAGCTCAGGCCCTCGAAGGCATCGGCCAGGGCCTCGGTGTCCGGCCACTCACCGCCGTTGGCCTCGATGGCACGGTCGTAGGCGGCCTGCAGGGCGTCGAACGCCTGGACCATGTGGAAGGCGGAGTAGATCGGCACGTTGCCGGTCTTCTCGCGGAAGCTGCTCACGAACTCGTTGAACTTCTCGTCGTCGGCGTAGCCGGGATGGGCGTAGTAGTGGTCGCCACGCGCGCCGACGATTGCCCCGCTGGGCATATCCTCACCCAGGCGCTCCAGCGAGCTCTCGGCGAGGGGCAGCACCAGCGTCGAACGCTCGTCGAGCCCGCGCTGCTTGGCCTGGCGCACGAAGTTGTCGAGATCGCCGCCCCAGGAGGTGGAGAGCACCACGTCCGGGCGCATCGCCAGCAGCCGCGTGATCTCGGTGGAGAAGTCAGGCGTGCCGAACTTGGGGAAGAACTCGGCGACCACCTCGACGTCCGGCTTCAGGGTCTGCAGCGCGGTACGGAAGATCTTCCAGGAGTCCCGGCCCCAGGCGTAGTCCTGGTTGACCACGGCGATGGTCTTGAAGTCGGGATGGGTCTTCAGCAGATACAGCACCGAGGCCAGCATCTCGGGGGTGGCGTTCGCCTGCGTGCGGAAGACGTAATTGTAGTCGCCCTCCTCGAACACCCGCTGGGTGCCGCAGTCCCACATCAGGTTGACGACCTCGAGGTCCTCGGCGAGCGGCGCGACCTTCAGGCAGTTGCCGCTGGAGATCGAGGCGAACATGACGTCGTAGCCCTCGCTCTGCACCAGCCGGCGGTACTCGGAGAGCAGGTGCTCACTGCCCGCTCCCTCGTCGATGAAGCTCAGGTTGAGCGGTACGCCGTGGATCCCGCCGTTGTCGTTGATCCGTTCGGCCATGATCTCGGCGGCGGCACGCGCGGGCTCGCCGAACACGGAGGCCGGCCCCGAGAGGAACGCGGAAATGCCGATGTCGATCTGCTCGGGCTTGTCGGCGGCGCCGGCCGTGCCGATGCCGAGCGCGCAGACGCCGGC
>NZ_WNXE01000456.1:0-1337 GCF_010993615.1 Arhodomonas sp. KWT
CGGGAATGCCCGCGACAACGCCCCCGTGCCCTGCCGGCAAGGTGGGCGGAGACGCCCCGGGGCCGGTGTGTGGTGACGGCCGTGGGCTGGTAATCCGTCCGCTGAATTTGCCCGGAGGAGGCTGCTGCATGCATCCGTACCGCAACCTCACGCTGCTCGCGCTCTGCCAGGCCGTGTTGATGACGGGCACGTCGCTGCTGGTGTCCACCTCGGCGCTGGTGGGCTCGGCACTCGCCGACTCGCCGGTGCTCGCCACGGTGCCCCTGGGATTGCAGTTCCTGGCGATGACCGTCGCCACCGTGCCGGTGTCGCTGTTCATGCAGCGCCATGGCCGGCGCGCGGGCTTCATGGCGGGGATGACCCTGGGGCTCGCCGGTGTGGCGCTGGCCACGGTCGCGATCCTGGAGTGGCAGTACTGGCTGTTCTGCGTAGCGGCGGTGCTGCTCGGCGCCTTCAACGGCTCCGGGCAGTTCTATCGCTTCGCCGCCGCCGACGTGGCCCCGCCGGAGCGCAAGGGCCGGGCGATCTCGCTGGTGCTCGCCGGCGGTATCGCTGCGGGCTTCCTCGGCCCGAACCTGGGGGCGTGGACGCGGACCCTGCTCGGTGCGGACTTCGCCGGCAGCTACATGGTGCTCGGCGGTGTCTACCTCGTCGGCCTGCTCGCCATCGCCGGGCTGCGGATCCCGTTGCCGCCGCCCCGGGCCCGGGGCCACAGCGGCCGGGGGCTGGCGGCGATCGCCCGTCAGCCGCGGTTCGTGCTCGCCGTGGCCACCGCCGCGGTGGGCTACGGCGTGATGAACCTGGTCATGGTCGCCACGCCGCTGGCGATGCGGGCCCAGGCACACCTGTTTCCGGATACCGCCTTCGTGATCCAGTGGCACGTGCTCGCGATGTTCGTACCCTCGTTCTTCACCGGCGAGGTCATCCGCCGGCTGGGGCTGCTCAAGGTGATGGCCCTGGGCGTGGTACTGATGGCCGTCTGCGTGGGCATCAACGTCAGCGGCACCGGCGTGTGGCATTACTGGGCGGCGCTGGTCTGTCTGGGCGTGGGCTGGAACTTCATGTTCATCGGCGGCACCACCCTGCTCACCGAGACCTACACCGAGGCGGAGAAGGGCCGGGCCCAGGCCTGCAACGACTTCATCGTCTTCGCCACGGTGACGCTCACGGCGCTGTCCGCCGGCTCGCTGCTGGACGGGGTGGGCTGGTCGACGCTCAACCTGAGCGTCCTGCCGTTCCTCGCTGCGGTGCTCGCCGGCATCGGCATCGTCGCCGGTGCGCCGGCCATGACAGCCCGCAACGGCTCGCGTAAGGTAAGCCCGGAGTCTGGCGACAAC
>NZ_WNXE01000457.1:0-1337 GCF_010993615.1 Arhodomonas sp. KWT
CAGCTGCACGCGTGGCGTGAACGCTTCATCGCCGAGAAGATCGAGCCCATCGTGCTCCCCGCCGCCCGGGCGTTGATCGACATGCACCGGCAGCGCGGGGATACGCTGGTGATCATCACCGCGACCAACCGCTTCGTCACCGAGCCCATCGCGGGGTTGCTGGGCATCGACTGCCTGCTGGCCACCGAGCCGGAGTTCCGCGACGGCCGCTACACCGGCGGCTACGTGGGTACCCCCACGTTCCGCGACGGCAAGATCGCCGCGCTCGAGGCCTGGCGGCGGCAGAGCGGCACCGAGGACATGGTGACGACGTTCTACAGCGACTCGCGCAACGACCTGCCGCTGCTCGAGCGCGTGGAAGAGCCGGTCGCGGTCGACCCGGATCCCGCCCTCGATGCCATCGCCCGGGAGCGGCACTGGCAGCGCCTCACGCTCCGGGACGGCCCAGAGCCACATCCCCTGGGCTAAGAGAGGGGGAGAGCCGCCCCTCCCCGCAGGTCAGTGCGCGAGCAGCACCGGCCGGTCCATCACCCGCATCATTTCATGGGTGGTGCCGCCGAGCACCAGCTCACGCACCCGAGGCTGGCCGTAGGCCCCCATCACGATCAGATCGGCACCACTGTCCTTCGCCGCCGCGACCAGTGACGACGCGGGATCCGCCGAGCCGCCCGCATCGCGGACCACCTCGACGATGACACCGTGACGACTCAGCATGGTCGCGATGTCGCCACCGGGCAGCTCGCCGTGCCCGTCCAGCCGGTTACGGCCGGTGAACACCTGCACGCGCACTGTTTTCGCGGTCTGCAGCAGCGGCAGGGCATCGCTGATCGCCCGGGCCGCCTCCCGGCTGCCGTTCCAGCCGACCACCACGTGCTCGCCGACCGCCCCCGACCAGCCGCTGCGGGGCACGGCGAGTACTGGCCGGCCGCTGGCGACCGCGACCTGCGCCGGCAGGTCCGTGGGCGGGGCATCCACGTCATGGGAGACGTCCGGCTGCCCCATGAGGATGAGGTCGGCATAACGGGCATGGCGGCTGATGACCTCCAGGCGCTCACCGCCCTCGGCAAGACCGTCATGGGCACGCCACTCGCCGTTCCGGCGGGAAAACGCCTTACCGAAGTGCTGCTCCAGTGTCTCCAGGCGCCGGCGCATGCGCGCACCGTAATCACGAATGCGGCTGGGCTGGGACATCTCCAGGGGCAGGCTGAAGGGCACCACCGCAAGCCCGGCCACGTGGGCCTCGAAACGGTCGGCGAACCCGGCAGCGAGCGAGAGAGTATCGTCGAGCGCTGCCCCCTCGTCGACGTAGACCAGCAGATCTTTCCAGGACATGGCGT
>NZ_WNXE01000458.1:0-1327 GCF_010993615.1 Arhodomonas sp. KWT
CCGGCCCGGGCGCACCAGCTCAAGGTCTGCCGCGCCGAGGCCTGCCAGGCCGTCGGCGGCCGGGCCGTGTGGGCGGCGGCCCAGGCACTGTCCGCGGTGCCGGACGGGCGGGTCGAGATCGAGCCGGTCTACTGTCTGGGCAATTGCCCCTGCGGACCATCGGCGCAGTGGAACGGGCGCACGCTCGGGCGGATGACTCCGGAGCGCGTGCACGAGCTGGTCTCCGCCGCCGAAGGGGGGAGGCCGTCATGAGTGTATACGTCCCCCGCGACAGCACCGCAGTGTCCATTGGCGCGGACGAGGTCGCCGCCGCGATCGCCGCTGCCGATCCGGCCCTCTCGCCGCTGCGCACCGGCTCCCGCGGCCTCTACGCCCTGGAGCCGCTGGTGGAGGTCGACCACGAGGGCCGGCGTATCGGTTTCGGACCGGTCACCGCGGCGGATATGCCCGGCCTCGTCGAGGCACTCCGCCACCCCGGTGCCGGGCACCCGCTGCGCATAGGCGATATCGACGCCCTGATCGCGGACCAGGGCCAGAACCGCTTCACCTGCCGCCGCCTCGGCCGTGTCGTGCCCGACGACTGGGACGACTTCGTCGCCCACGGGGGCACCCGCGGCCTGCGCCGTGCCCTGGATATGGGCCGGCAGTCGATCGTCGATGCCGTCACAGCCTCCGGCCTGCGCGGGCGCGGTGGCGCGGGTTTCCCCACCGGCCGCAAGTGGCAGACCGTGCTCGACGCCGACGGCGCGGGCAAGGTCATCGTCTGCAACGCGGACGAGGGCGACAGCGGCACCTTCGCCGACCGCATGCTCATGGAGGGCGACCCTCTCGCCCTCATCGAGGGCATGGCCATCGCCGGAATTGCCGTCGGCGCCGCTCACGGCTACATCTACCTGCGTTCCGAATACCCCGCGGCACGGGCATCGCTGCTTACCGCCCTGGACATCGCCCGGCACAACGGCCTTCTCGGCCCGGACGTCCTTGGTTCCGGACACACCTTCGACATCGAGCTGCGCATGGGTGCCGGGGCCTACATCTGCGGCGAGGAGACCTCGCTGCTGGAGAGCCTGGAGGGCCATCGCGGCGAGGTCCGTTTCAAGCCACCGCTGCCGGCGATCCGCGGATTCATGGGCCGGCCCACGGTGGTGAACAACGTCATCACCCTGGCCACCGTGCCGGCGATCCTCGCCGATGGCGCCGAGGCCTACGCCGCCCTCGGCCACGGCAAGTCCCGCGGCACCCTCACCGTGCAGCTGTGCGGCAACGTCCGCCGCCCCGGGCTCTACGAGGTGCCCTTCGGGGTGTCGCTGGCCCACGTCATCGACGA
>NZ_WNXE01000459.1:0-1326 GCF_010993615.1 Arhodomonas sp. KWT
CCGGAGTGGCGGTTGGGTACGGTGGCAGGCGGTGCGGTGTCCCGGCTACTCCATGTCCAGCTTCTTGAGCCGGTAGCGCAGGGCGCGGAAGCTGATGCCGAGAAGCTGGGCGGCGGCGGTCTTGTTGTTGCCGCTCTTCTCCAGCGCCCGGGAGATCAGGCCGCGCTCTATGTCCTCCAGGTACGACTCCAGCTCGAAGCCGTCGCCGGGCTCCGGGGTCAGGGGGACGGCGGGGCTTGCCATCATGCCGTCCTCGGGCAGGTTGAGGTCGGTGGCCGTGACCGTGCTGCCGTCGCTGAGTGCGACCACACGTTCGAGGACGTTCTCCAGCTCGCGGACGTTGCCGGGGAAACGGTAGCACTGCAGTGTGCGCAGGGCGTCGTCGCTCAGGGTGAAGCCGTGATCCGTCTCGCCGGTGATCGCCCGGAGCATGTGGTCGACCAGCAGCGGGATGTCCTCCGGGTGCTCGCGCAGCGAGGGGGCGCGCACCTGGATGACGTGAATGCGGTAGAAGAGGTCCTGGCGGAACTCGCCGGCGGCGACCAGGGCGTCCAGGTCGCGGTGGGAGGCGGAGAGGATGCGCACGTCGACGGGCACCTCGCTGGAGCTGCCTACCGGGCGTACCGCCTTCTCCTGGATGGCGCGCAGCAGCTTGACCTGCATGTGCGGCGGCAGGTCCGCGACCTCGTCGAGGAACAGCGTCCCCCCGTGGGCGGCCTGGAACAGGCCCTCGCGGTCACTTGATGCACCGGTGAAGCTGCCCTTGCGATGGCCGAAGAACTCGCTCTCCATGAGCTCGGCGGGGATGGCGCCGCAGTTCACGGGCACGAACGGCTCGCCGCGGCGCGGGCCCTTGTCGTGGATCAGCCGGGCGATGAGCTCCTTGCCGGTGCCGGATTCGCCACAGATGTACACGGGGGCCTGGCTGCGCGCCACCTTTACCACGGTCGAGCGGATGGCCCGCATGGGCGACGACTCGCCGAGGAGGATGTCCCGGGAGCGGCGATCCGCCGGCGACTCGCTCAGGCGCAGGGCGTGCTCGACGAGCTGGCGGAGCACCGAGAGGTCGACGGGCTTGGTGACGAAGTCGAAGGCGCCGGCCTTGAGTGCCTGGATGGCGGTGTCGATGCTGCCGTAGGCCGTGATCATGGCCACCGGCATGTGCGGGTAGTTCGAGGTGATGTGGCGCACCAGGTCGAGACCGTCCCCGTCCGGCAGGCGCATGTCCGTCAGGCACAGGCCGAACGCCTCGCGCTCGAGCAGCCGCCGGGCCTCGGCGAGGTTGGCGGCGCTGCGCGCCTGGATGTCCATGCGCCCGAGCGTGAG
>NZ_WNXE01000045.1:0-11183 GCF_010993615.1 Arhodomonas sp. KWT
GACGGCGGTGAGGGCGGGGACCGGCGGCCCCCGCCCGACCGCGTTACTCCTTCGGCTCGACGGAGAACACCGGGCGCCAGTCGCGGGCGCCCAGCATGTCCTCGTAGTCGTACTGGTCGATGGTCTCCGGGGTCAGCGGCTGGATCTTCGGGCCGGCGCGGAAGGGGAAGTCCTCGCCGGGTTTCTCGCCGTTGAGGATGCGCACCATCGCGTCCACCGCCATGCGGCCCTGCAGCGCGGTGAAGTCCGTCGGCGCCACCGCGACCTCGCCGTTCTTGATCTTCTCGTAGAGCGGCGGGATCAGGAACGTGGAGACGATCTTGGGCTTGTTGTCGCGGTCGCGGAGCACGTCCGGGGCGGCGTCCGCGGCGACGGCGTTGCCGGCGAGGTAGTCGAGGTCCGGGTTGGCGTTCATGACGTTCTCGATGATCGAGGTCTGAACGCTCTTGCCGGTGTCACCCCACTTCACGGTGATGATGTCCACGCGCTCCTCGGCGTCGTGGTCGGCCAGCGCCTGCTTGAAGCCGTCCAGGGTGTCGGGCGCCCAGCCGGATCCCGCCGGGCCCGGCAGGAAGGCGACGCTGACCCGGTCCTTGCCCTCGGAGTCCTTGGCCACGTACTCGCCGGCGACGTAGCCCATGGTGTAGAACGACACCAGGGTCTTGGCCGCGATGGCCGGGGCCTGGATGTCGTTGATCACCTCGATCACCGGGATGTCGGCGCTCAGCGACTTCACCAGCCCGTCCTGGGCGGTGTAGCTGATCGCCGCCAGGATCAGGCCGTCGACGCCGCGGTTGCGCAGGTTCTCGACCTGGGAGATCTGGCCGGTGATGTCCTCGTAGCCCTGGGCGGCGACCAGGTCGATGCCGACGCCTAGCTTGCGGGCCTCGTCGATGATGCCGTAGTTCACGGCGAGCCAGTACGGGTCCTTGAGGTGGGGGAAGGACACGCCGATGCGGTACGGCTTGTCCGGGGTCGGGGCCTTCCACTCCTCGCTCCGGGCCTCGCCGAGCGAGGTGGCGGGCCGGCCCGCCTTCTTGCCGGAGACGTCGTAGTTGCCGTAGTAGGCCTCCACGTCGAAGGCCTGCGCCGTGCTGGCGGCGAGCAGCAGGCCGCCGAACACGGCGGCGGAGCCGGCGCGCATGATCTGTCGTGCGTTCATCGTTGGGTACTCCTGGGCAGTGGCGTCAGTTGGACTCGATGACGACGAGACCCTGGCCCGGGTCCACGTCGCCCTCGTTGTCCACCAGAAAGGACTTCACCGTGCCGGCCACGCCGGCCTTGATCTCGTGGTAGGACTTCATCAGCTCGATGAGCCCCACCGTGTCGTCGGCGGTGACGGTGTCCCCTTCGGCGACGAAGGGCTCGGCCTCCGGGCTGGGGCGGCGGTAGAAGACGCCCGGCAGCTGGGCTTCGACGGTGTGTTCGGCCATTCCTGTCCTCCTTGCGGGACGTGTCGTTCGGGTTGCGGTCGGCGCCGGTCAGGCCGGGCGCAGGGATTCTCTGGAGCAGATACGGGTCATCTCGCGGGCCAGGCGCTGGGCCTCGTCCACGGAGATTGCGCGGAAGCGGATCACCTCGCCGGGCCGGACCTGGCCCAGCTTCCAGAAGCCGCTGGTGGGCACGGTGAAGGGGTTGATGAAACCCCCCATGCTCGGGCCGTCCTTGACCAGGATGATGGGCGTCAGCCCCGCCAGGTTGATGGCCCCGTTGGGGTAGCCCTGATCGATGATGTTGGACGGCTCGGAGCCGTGCTCCGGGCGCTTGTTGATCGCCTTGTCGGCGAAGGTGAGCCGGTCGCCGGGGCCCTCCAGGCGGTAGCCGGTACGGTCCGACTTGGCGGAGAGCTTCCAGTCCGCCTCCAGGAAGGTGCGGACCCCGGCTTCGTCGAGCCAGTCGTCGTTGGGGCCGGCGACGACCTCGATCTCCCAGCGCTTGTCGGAGGGGAGCTCGGGCCGTGCCTCGGGGATCACCACCATGTCCGGCGTGCCGCCGGAGGCGTCGCCGGTGGGGATCTGCTGGCCGGCCTGGATCGCGCGGCCCTCGAAGCCGCCGACCCCGGCCTTGTGGAAGGTCGCGCGGGAGCCGAGCCAGGGCTCGGTGCGGATGGCCCCGGCGACGGCGATGTAGCCGCGGGCGCCGGTCTTCGCGTAGCTCAGCTTCAGCGTCTGGCCGGCCTTTACCGCGTAGCTGCGCCACAGCTCGATGGGCTCGCCGTCGATGTGCGGCTGCATGTCGCCGCCGGTGACCGCGACCACGGTGTCCTCGTGGAAACGCAGCTCCGGGCCGGTGAACTGGCACTCGAGCGCGGCGTCTCCGGGCTCGTTGCCCACCAGCACGTTGGCCAGGCGGAACGACCAGTGGTCCATCGGCCCGGAGGGCGGGAAGCCCTGGTTCCAGTAGCCGACGCGGCCGGGGTAGTCCTGGATGGCCGTCTCCAGCCCGGCGTTCATGACTTCGAACATGTCCTCACCCCCTTCAGAACCGCTGGGTCTCGTCGATACCCGCCACCCACTCCTTGTACTGGGCGACCGAGAACTTCTGGTATTCGACGAGGTTGTACTGGTAGCTGCCGTCGGCGACCTGGGCCTCGACGTGCTCGAACTCCTCGATGGAGCAGGGCACGAAGCGGATGCGGTCGCCGGGGCGGAACAGGCAGATGCTGTTCTCGAACACGGGGAAGCGCTTCTCCGTGTCCCAGATCGGCACGGGGGTGCGGCCGAAGACCTGGTAGCCGCCCGGCAGGTGCTCGGGGTAGATGGCGGTGGACATGCCGCCCATGCCCACCGAGCCCTTGGGCGTCCAGGTGCGCGGCGGGTTGTACTTCGGCGCCACCAGCCGGCAGCGCGGGTCCAGCGGCATGGTGAACGGCAGGCCGGGCCAGAATCCCAGGGAGGCCACCCAGTACTCCGTGCCCGAGTGCACGCGCACGAGCTGGTCCACGCCGGAGAGGCCGTTGAGCTCGGCGACATACTCCGGGTCCGGCGTCTTCTTCGCGATCTTGGCGATGTAGTCCTCGACGCACTCCTTCGTCCACGGGTCCAGGTAGACCGTGGGGAAGTAGAACAGCCGGCTCGGCAGCTCGATGTCGTCGGCGGGCCGCAGGCCCTCGATCAGCGAGGCCATCTCCTTTTTCAGATCGGCGAAGCTGATCAGCTCCGGGTCGTAGTGGATCAGCGTGGACGCGAAGCAGGGTGCGGTCTCCAACACCCCCTTTGTCTTCTGCTCGGCGACGACGTTGGCCAGGTCCTGCCCCCGGAAGTTCAGCTCGAGATTCATCTCGTCGCCGAACTCGATGAGCATGTAGCGGTCGCCGCCCGGCAGGAAGCGGGGTTCCTCATAGATCATTGCGTTCCTCCCCAGCGCTGGTTACTCGGTGTTGAGCAGCTCGGACTCGTAGTCCGCGATGAAAGACGTCAGGGTCTCGCCCCGCCGGAAGGCGTCGGTGCGCAGGACGTTGACCAGGAAAGGCAGGTTCGTTCGGATGCCCTCGATGCGGCTGTTGCGCAGCACCTCCAGTGCCCGCTCGCGGGTCTCGTCGCGGTCCGCACCGCGGACGATGACCTTCGCGATCAGCGGGTCGTAGTAGGGGTGAACCCGGCTGCCGTCGTCGTAGCCGGTGTCCACGCGCACGTGCTCGCCCGCGGGCACGTGCAACGTCTCGATCACGCCGGGCTGGGGCAGGAAGTTGTTGAATGGGTCCTCGGCGTAGAGTCGGAACTCCATGGCGTGGCCCCGGCTCTCGATCCCGGCCTGGCTGAGCCCGGACTCCTTGCCCGCGGCGATGCGGATCTGGTGGGCGACGATGTCCTCGCCGGTGATCATCTCCGTGACCGGGTGCTCCACCTGCACGCGGGTGTTCATCTCCAGGAAGTAGAACTCCCCGGTTTCGTCGTCGAGCACGAACTCCACCGTCCCGGCGCCGTGATAATCCTGGGTCTCGGCGAGGGACACCGCGGCGTGGGTCATGCGCTCCCGTACGGCCGCGTCCACCGCCGGCGAAGGGGCCTCCTCGATGATCTTCTGATAGCGCCGCTGGATGGAGCACTCGCGCTCGAACAGGTGCACCGCCCGGCCGCCGCCGAGCCCGAGCACCTGCACCTCCACGTGGCGGGCACGCGGGACGAACTTCTCCAGGAACACCGCCTCGTCGCCGAAGTTGGACTTCGCGAGCCCCTGGGTGGACTGCACCACCTTGCGCAGGGCGGCGAGATCGTCGACCCGCTGCATGCCGATGCCGCCGCCGCCGGCGGAGGCCTTCACGAGCACGGGCAGGCCGATCCGGCGTGCCTCCGTCTCCAGGTCGTCGAGGTCGTCGCTGGTGAAGCGCCGGCTGCCGGGCAGCACGGGCACGCCGGCCCGCTCGGCGATGTGGCGGGCCCGTGCCTTGTCCCCCATGTCGCGGATGCTGTCCGTGCGCGGGCCGATCCAGGTCATGCCGGCGCCGGTGACCGCATCGGCGAGCCGGGTGCTCTCCGCGAGGAAGCCGTAGCCCGGGTGGACCGCGTCCGCCCCGGTCTCCGACGCCGCCTGCATCAGCCGCTCGATGTTGAGGTAGCTGTGCTGGGCGCGGGCGGGGCCGACCACGCGGTGCTCGTCGGCGAGGCGCACGTGCAGGGCGTCCTCGTCCGCCTCGGAGCAGACCGCGACGCTGGCGATGCCCAGCGAGCGGCAGCTGCGCGCGATGCGGCAGGCGATCTCGCCACGGTTGGCGATCAGGACCTTGCTGATATCTGCCATCGTCACTCCCCGGCTCAGGCGGCGGTGGCGCCGAGGGCGTCGCGTACGGCGCGGGCCACGTCGAGCGCGTTGGGCGTGTCGGAGTGCACGCAGACGGTGTCGGCGCGGACCTTCAGGGTGTGGCCGTTCACCGACTCGGTCTCGCCCTGCTCCACCGCGCGGACGACCCGCTCGGCCGCCCTGGCCGGATCCACCGCGGCGTGCTCGCGGGTGATGATCAGCTTGCCGTCGTCGTCGTAGTCGAGGTCGGCGAAGTACTCCGCGAGGAAGGTGTGGCCGCGCCGGGTGTAGACCGTCTCGTGGCAGGTCCCGGACAGGCCCATGAGCGGTACGCCGAAGACATCGGCGGCATCGCAGACGGCGTCGGCCACCGCCTCGTCACGGGCGGCCATGCCGTAGAGCGCGCCGTGGGGCTTGATGTGGTTCAGTGCCATGCCGGCGCCGTCCAGGAAGCCCTTCAGCGCGCCCACCTGGTAGATGAGGATGTTGGCCAGCTCCTCGCGGGGGATCTTCATCTCGCGCCGGCCGAAGCCCTGGAGGTCCGGCAGCGAGGGGTGGGCGCCGACACGCACGCCGTGGGACCGGGCGAGCTCCACGGTCTTGCGCATGTGGTTGGGATCGGAGCCGTGAAAGCCGCAGGCCACGTTCGCGGCCGAGATGAAAGGCATCATCCCGGCGTCGTCACCCATGCGATACAGGGAGAAGCTCTCCCCCATGTCGCAGTTGATCGTCGTTTGCATTGCGCTACTCCACTTGGTTCTGGAAGGCGGACAGCATCAAGCGTGCCAACGGCGAGTCGGCGGTCCGCACGGTGGGTTGGCGTGAGGGCCGGAAAGCGGGCTGCGCAGCGCTGGAAGGGGAGATCGACAACGGTTTCCTCTCCTCGGCGGTACCGCCCCGGCGGCCTCCATGCTGCGTTTTCCGGCGGGCTGGGTGGTTATTTTATTAACCACTAGTCCACGGGGGTTTCCGTGTCAAGGCGGCCTGGCAGGGGCGCACGCAAAGGGGGCCGCGGGCGGTTCAGGCTGGAGCGCGCAACCTTAAACATGCACCAAAAAGTCGCTATTTGCCCTTTTTGTGCACCATTTTGTTCCGTTTCAGCAGGTTGGCGTCAGCCTGAAAACGTGATCGGCGTCACGTGCGCCGGTCGGGGGGTAGCTGGACTTTCCTACAGGGTGTGTTTAATTGATAGATACAAACGACAGGGATGCAGGGGTGCCGTGGACACCGTCAATGGTGGTCGCCCAGGGGAGGGGCTTTTGCGGTGTCCGGCTGAAAGCAGTAATTTGCGGCGCCACCAGGCACCTAAGGAACGGGAGGTATGTCGAGTCGTGAACACATCGACAGGGCAGTCACAGGAGCGGTCACCGGAAGAGGCCGACCCCGTATTCGATCTCGGTGAGCGTCTGCGCCAGGTTCGCCTGGACCGCGGCCTGTCCCAGCGCGAGCTCGCCCGCCGCGCGGGTGTGACCAACGGGACCATCTCACTCATCGAGCAGAACAAGAACAGCCCCTCCGTGGCCTCCCTGAAGAAGGTCCTGGACGGCGTGCCGATGTCGCTGGCGGAGTTCTTCGCCGTGGGTGCGCAGGCGGCGGACCGGGTGTTCTTCCGCCGCGACGAGCTCTCGCTCATCACCAGCGGGCCGCTGGAGTTCCGCCAGGTCGGCAACGTCCAGGGCAAGAGCCTGCAGGTGCTGCGCGAGTACTACCCGCCGGGCGGCGACACCGGCCGCGCGATGCTGCGCCACGACTCCGAGGAGGCGGGTATCGTCATCTCGGGGCGCGTGGAGCTCACGGTGGGCAGCCGGCGGCGGGTGCTCGGGCCGGGGGACGCGTACCACTTCGATAGCCGTATCCCCCACCGTTTCCGCAACCTCGACGACGAGGACTGCGAGCTCATCAGCGCGTGCACGCCGCCCTATCTCTGATCCATCCCGGCAGGAGGTGCCATGAACGACGAACGGCCCATGGCCACGGCCACGGTGCAGGAGGACAACGAGCGCGTCATCGTGACCGAGTGGCGCTTCGCCCCCGGGGCACAGACGGGCTGGCACCGCCATGAGCATGACTACGTCGTCGTGCCCCTCACCGCCGGGCGGCTGCTGCTGGAGTCCGAGTCCGGTACCGCCAGCAGCGAGCTGACCCCCGGGGTCTCGTATTTCCGCACCGCCGGGGCGGAGCACAACGTGGTCAACGACGGTGACGCCGAGCTCGCGTTCGTCGAGGTGGAGCTCAAGGGGACCACCGCGGGCGGGGGCTGACCCGCCCCGGCCCGTCATCGCGGACCGGGGCGGGCGGCACGCCCGCGGCCGGCGGTCAGCCGGCCGCACGCTGCGGGGCACTGCCCGCGGCCTCGCGGATGGCGGCGCCGAGCCGTTCCACCGCGCCTTCCACGTCCGCGTCCGTGGCCGTGAGCGGGGGCAGGAGCCGGACCACGTTGCCGTGGATACCGCAGGTGAGCACCAGCAGGCCGTGGGCGCGGGCCCGGGCCATGACGTCCGCGGCCATCGCGGGCGAGGGCTGGTCGCCGTCGAAGAACTCCACCGCGACCATCGCGCCGAGGCCGCGAACGTCGCGCACCGCGCCGACCTCACTGGCGATCTCGCCGATACCCGTGGTCAGGCGCTCGCCGATGATCGCCGCACGCTGGATCAGGCCCTCGTCGTCGATCACCTCCTGCACCGCCAGGGCCGCCGCGGCGGACAGCGGGTTGCCGCCGTAGGTGCCGCCGAGGCCGCCCGCCGGACCGGCGTCCATGATCTCCGCGCGACCGGTGACCGCGGCCAGCGGCATGCCGCCGGCCAGGCCCTTGGCCATGGTGATGATGTCCGGGGTGACGCCGCTGTGCTCGACGGCGAAGCGCCGGCCGGTGCGGGCGAAGCCGGTCTGGACCTCGTCGACGATCAGGCAGATGCCGTGCTCGTCGGCGATCCGGCGCAGCGCCTGCATGAATGCCGGCGGCGCGGCGTAGAAGCCACCCTCGCCGAGCACCGGCTCGATGATCAGGGCGGCGACGCGCTGCGGGTCGACGTCGAAGCGCAGCAGCTCCTCGAGCGAGCGGACCGCGTCGTCGACACTGACGCCGTGCACCTCGTTGGGGAAGCGGGCATGGAAGATGTCTGCAGGCATCGGCCCGAAGCCGGCCTTGTACGGGCGGACCTTGCCGGTCAGGCCCATGGTCAGCAGGGTGCGGCCGTGGAAGCCGCCGCCGAAGCCGATCACCGCCGAGCGGCCGGTGTAGGCCTTGGCGATCTTCACGGCGTTCTCCACCGCCTCCGCGCCGGAGTTCACCAGCACGGTCTTCTTGGCGAAGTCGCCGGGGGTGATGGCGTTGAGCCGTTCGGCCAGGGCGACGTAGGGCTCGTAGGCGGAGACATTGAAGTTGGTGTGGGTGAAGCGCCCGAGCTGCTCCTCCACCGCCGCCATCACCCGCGGGTGGCGGTGGCCGGTGTTGAGCACCGCGATGCCGGCGGCGAAGTCGATGTACTCGTTGCCCTCGACGTCCCACAGGCGGGCGTTCTCCGCGCGCTCGGTGGCAATGGGGTGGATGATGCCGACACCGGCGGCGACGGCGTCGCTGCGGCGCTCGAAGAGTTCGCGATTGGTGGTCATCGTCCCGATCCTCGTTCCGGGTGGATGTGTGGCCTCAGGCGATGCCGCCGAGGCAGAGGTACTTGGTCTCCAGGTACTCCTCCAGGCCCTGGCGGGCGCCCTCGCGCCCGAGGCCGGAGGCCTTCATGCCGCCGAACGGCGCCTCGGCCGCGGACAGCAGGCCGGTGTTGATGCCGACCATGCCGTATTCCAGGGCCTCGGAGACGCGCCAGGTGCGGGCCGCGTCGCGGCTGTAGAAGTAGGCGGCGAGGCCGTACTCGGTGTCGTTCGCCATCGCCACCGCCTGGTCCTCGGTGGTGAAGCGGAATACCGGGGCCACGGGTCCGAAGATCTCCTCGCGGGCGAGGCGCATGCCGGTGTTCACGTCGGCGAGCAGGGTCGGCTGGAAGAAGCGGCCGCCGCCGGCGTGGCGCGCGCCCCCGGTGAGCGTCCGTGCACCCTGGGCGGTGGCGTCGGCCACCAGGGCGGTCACCTTCTCCACCGCGGCGTCGTTGATCAGCGGCCCCTGGTTGATGCCGTCGGTGAGGCCGTTGCCCACGCTCAGCTCCGATTCCATCACCTCGGCGAGGCGCTCGACGAAGGCGTCGTGGATGCCGGACTGCACCAGTATGCGGTTCGCGCACACGCAGGTCTGGCCGGCATTGCGGAACTTGGAGTCCATCGCGCCGCGGACCGCGGCCTCCAGGTCGGCGTCGTCGAAGACGATGAAGGGTGCATTGCCGCCGAGCTCCAGCGAGACCTTCTTCACGGTGTCCGCGCACTGGGCCATGAGGTGGCGGCCGACGGCGGTGGAGCCCGTAAACGAGAGCTTGCGTACGGTGGGGTTGGCGCAGAGCTCGCCGCCGATCGCCTGGGGCTCGCCGGTGACCACATTGAACACCCCGGCCGGGATGCCCGCGCGGTCGGCCAGCTCTGCCAGCGCCAGCGCGGTGAACGGCGTGACCTCGGCGGGCTTGACCACCGCTGGGCAGCCCGCGGCCAGTGCCGGCGCGACCTTGCGCGTGATCATCGCCGCCGGGAAGTTCCAGGGCGTGATCGCCGCGGAGACACCCACCGGCTCCCGGGTCGCGGCGATGCGCCGGTCTGCGGCGGGGGATGGGATCAGCTCGCCGTAGGCGCGGCGGCCCTCCTCGGCGAACCATTCGATGAACGACGCGGCGTAGGCGACCTCGCCGCGGGCCTCGCCCAGCGGCTTGCCGCACTCGCGGGTCATGATCCGGGCGAGATCGTCGCGGTGGGCGAGCACCAGACGGTGCCACTCCCGCAGGCGCGCCGCGCGCTCGCTGGCGGTGAGCGCCCGC
Organism: Arhodomonas sp. KWT; assembly: GCF_010993615.1. Taxonomy (NCBI): domain Bacteria; kingdom Pseudomonadati; phylum Pseudomonadota; class Gammaproteobacteria; order Chromatiales; family Ectothiorhodospiraceae; genus Arhodomonas; species Arhodomonas sp. KWT. Next base: position 9,654 of record NZ_WNXE01000045.1, read on the forward strand.
CAGGCGGGCCATGCCCGGTCCGCCGCCTCGATGGCCCGGCGGGTTTCGGCGGCGCCCATGAGCGGCACGTTCCCCAGGGTCTCGCCGGTGGCAGGGTCGTCCACCGCCAGGGTCGCGGCGGCATCGGCGTCCACCCAGACGCCGTCGATGTAGGCCTGCTCCCGGAACAGCGCCGGGTCGCCGAGCTCTCGCATGGTCCTTGGTCCTCCGTGTGCGTGGACCGTCAGGGCCCACGTCTGCCTGTACCCCCACGATTAGAACCGATTTTTGGTCCCCGTATAGGAGCCAATCGGGTACGATGCAGGGAGCCAATCTGCGACGGCGGTGCCCATGCTCCTCAGCGACCTCCTCCTGCAGTACATGCAGCAGCGCACCGAGTGGACCCGGCTGCCGGTGCGCCGGCGGGTCTACGCCGCCCTGCGCCAGGCGATCCTGGAGGAACGTCTGGCCCCCGGCGCCAAGCTGCCGGCGACCCGGACGCTCGCCCGGGAACTCGGGCTGGCGCGCAATACCGTGATGCGGGCCTACGAGCAGCTGGAGGCGGAAGGCTATGTGCGTGGACACACCGGGGCGGGCACCTTCGTCACCGATACCCTGCCGCGGGATGCGCCCAGCGTGCCGGCCCCGCCACGCCGCGAGGCGGGGCATGCCCCGGGGTTATCCCGGCGGGGTGCCGATATCGCCGCGCATCCGGCGAGCAGCACACTCCAGTCCGGGGCCTTCGTGCCCGGCATCCCCGATGTCGCCGCGTTCCCTTTCCGGGTCTGGCGACGGCTGCTCGGCCGCTACATGAACAGTGATCACTCCCGGCTGATGCAGTACGCCTCCGGTGGCTACGGGCCGCTCAAGGCGGTGCTCGCCGAGCACCTGAAGGTCTCGCGGATGATCAGCTGCGACCCGCGCCAGATCCTCATCGTCGGCGGTGCCCACCAGGGGCTCGACCTGTGCGCGCGCATGCTCGCCGACCCCGGCGACGAGGCGTGGATGGAGGACCCGGGCTACTGGGGCGCGCGCAACGTGCTGCGCGCCGCCGGCCTGCGCCTGCGGGCGATCCCGGTGGACGCGGACGGCATCGCCCCGCAGCCATCGGACTGGCGGCGTCCGCCGCGGCTGATCTTCACCTCACCGTCCTACCAGCTCCCCACCGGCGCGGTGCTGAGCCTGGGCCGCCGGCGGCTGCTGCTGGAGCAGGCCTCGGCGGCGGACGCCTGGATCATCGAGGACGACTACGACAACGAGCTGCGCTACAACCGCGAGCCCATCGCGTCGCTGTACGGGTTGTCGTCGACGAATCGGGTGATCTACGTCGGGACCTTCAGCAAGGTGATGTATCCCGGGCTGCGGCTGGCGTACCTGGTGGTGCCGCCGGAGCTGGTGGAGCCGTTGTCCACGGCCAATGCGGAGCTCTTCCGCGAGGGGCGTCTGGTGGAGCAGGCCGCGCTCGCGGAGTTCATCGAGAGCGGCCGCTTCTCCGCGCACATACGGCGCATGCGCCAGATCTATGCCGAGCGACAGGAGGCGCTGCGGACG
>NZ_WNXE01000045.1:11278-16995 GCF_010993615.1 Arhodomonas sp. KWT
TACCACGATACCGCCGCGGCGCGGCCGGGCCTGGTGCTCGGCTACGCCACGGTCACGCCGCAGCGCATCGCCGATGCCTCGGCGGCGCTGGCCCGGGTGGTGGAGCGCCGGCTGGACGCGAAGGGGCGCTGACGGTGCTCAGGTGCGGATCTCGCTGACCCGGCCGGCTGCCTCGACCACCGATTCCGCGTAGCGGTTGACCTCCTCCATGGTCTCACCGGTCTCCCGCGTCAGCGCCACGCCCTGGCGGACATGCTCGAGCAGGCCCTCCATCTGGGCGACGAAATCGCGGGTGCGTCGCTGCACGTCCGCGACCATGCTGGTGATCTCGGTGGTCTCGCTGGCAGTGCGCTCCGCGAGCTTGCGCACCTCGTCGGCGACGACGGAGAAGCCGCGGCCGGCGTCCCCGGCCCGTGCCGCCTCGATGGCGGCGTTGAGCGCCAGCAGGTTGGTCTGGTCAGCGACGCCGCGTACCGCAGCCACGATCGCCGAGATCCGCTCGGCGTGCTCGTCGAGCCCTTCGGCCTCTCTGCCGGCCTGCTCGATGCGTTCCGACATCCGTCGGGTTTCCTCCAGCGAGCGGTTCACCGTCTCCACCCCCGCCCGCGAGCGCTCCGCGCTCTGGCGCGAGACGTCGAGGGCGTAGGCCGCACTCTCCCGCTCCGCCTCCTGGCGGTGGACCTCGTCGGTGATGTCGGTGGCGAACTTGATCACCCCGACCACCCGTTGCTCGTCGTCGAAGACCGGGTTGTAGCTCGCCTGCAGCCAGCGTGCACTGCCGTCACGGGCGCGCCGCTGCACCCGGTCGGCATAGTATTCACCGGCGCGGAGCCGCTTCCAGAACGCTGCATAGTCGTCACTGCCGGCGAACTCCGGGGGGCAGAACTCGCGGTGATGGACGCCCTCGATGCTGCCGGCGTCATACCCCATGAGCCGGCGGAAGTTCTCGTTGGCCTTGCGCAGGGTGCCGTCGACGGTGAACTCCGCGACCGCCATCACCCGGTCCAGGGCGCCGATGATCGCGCGGTCCCGAATGCCCTTGTTGACCCGTTCGGTGATGTCGCTGGCGATCTTGATCACGCTCGCCGTCTGTCCGTCGTCGTCCATCACCGGGTTGTACGACGCCTCCAGCCATACCGTCCGGCCTTGCGCATCGAGGCGTCGTACCCGCCCCTGCTGGGGATCGCCGCGGCGCAGGGCCGCCCAGAATGCCTCGTAGTCGGCGCTCGCCGCGTACTGCGCGTCGCAGAAACGCTGGTGGGGCACGCCCTGGAGCGAATCCGGGTCGGCATAGCCGAGGATTTCCGCAAAGCGCTGGTTGGCGTGGGTGATCCGGCCGCGGAGGTCGAAGTGCACGACACCCATGGCGGTCTCCATCGCCCGGCGTTCTGCACGCAGGCGCCGGGATTCTTCCTCGAGGCTCGCGACGTATTCACGATACGCGGCGGTGGTGATACCGGGGAGGCGGGCGCTGATAGGCATAGACGTATTTCCACGGTGACCGGGGCCGCAACGCTGCCGAAAGCGGGTGCGCCACCGGACGGCCGGTGTTCTCTTACTGTGGTTGTAAAATTCTTGTACAGCATTATGAGTTATTTGTACATTTAGTTCAATCCCGGACTATTCGGGTGGGCCGACGGGGTGGGGCCATCGGGCGCCGCCCGGGAGACCGCGTCGGCCCGGCGGACGAGGCCCGTCACGCCAGGGCCGCAGGGCGATCCGGCGGGTCATTGCATCCGTGGACCGGAGGGCGGATGTGTCGGTGCGCCGGGGCGGGCGGTGGTCGCGTTTACCGCGCCGCGGCCGGAAGACGCTGGCAGCCGGTGCGCGGGGCCCGTCCTTTCAAGCGCTACCGTCGGCGAAACGGTAGGTGTTGCCGCCGCTGCCCTTGGCGGCGTACATCGCCTGGTCGGCCTGCTGCATCAGCGCCTCCGGCGAGGCGTCGATTTCGGGGAACACCGCGATGCCGATGCTGCAGCCCACGGCGTGAGTGACCTCGTCGACGGTCACCGGCCGGGCGGCCAGGTCGATGACGCGCTCGGCAAGCACCTCCCCGGCGTGGCGCCAGCGGCGATGGGTGTTCACCCGTGCGACCACGACGAACTCGTCGCCGCCGACCCGGCCAACGGAGTCCGACCCGCGCAGGGTCTCGGCGAGTCGTTCCGCCAGGATCTTCAGTACCTCGTCGCCGACGCCGTGGCCGTAGGCGTCGTTCACGGGCTTGAAGCCGTCGAGGTCGATGAACAGGCACAGCACGGCGGTGCCGTCGCGCTGCGCCTCGTCGGTGGCCTTGCGCAGCCGGTCCATCACCAGCGTGCGGTTGGGCAGCTCGGTGAGGTCGTCGTGGGTGGCCATGCGCCGCAGGGTGCGCTCGCGGATGCGTGCAGCGCGGTATTCGCTGGCGAGCTGCATACGCAGCAGCTCGCGGAAGCGGTACGCCGCGCGTCGCTGGGGGATGCGCCAGGCCTCGCTCGTGCCACGAACCTCTTCCAGCCACAGCTCGAAGGAGCGTCGCGGGGTAAGTCGCGATGCCGGGTCATGTCCCTCGTCCGTGCCGGTTTTCTCGGGGTTGCCGGCCCAGGGGATGGAGAACGGGTTCTCGCCGCGCAGCCACAGGCAGTAGTCCTCGCCGTCCCGTGAGATCGGCAGGTACATGTAGCCGGCGATCCAGCTGTCCTCGGTGCCCTCCGGCCGGATCTCCGGAGCAAGGTGATCGGCGCAGGCGATCCGGTCGGCCTCCGGTGTGGCGGCGTGGTCCACGATCCGCCGCTCCGTCGCCGCGGCAATCTGCTCGCCGAGCACGGTCCGGTTATCCGCGATGTGGAGGATCAGCGAGCGGCTGTGGAACGCCCCGAGCAGGCGCTCGCTGCGCGAGCGCAGTGCCGAGGGGAGGTCGGTGCCGGCCTGAAGCAGCGCGCGCAGGGCATCGATCTCCTCGGCGGCCGCCACGGTCTCGGCATCGATCTCGCGGCGCAGATGCGACTCGATCTGCAGCCCGAGCATCCGTGCCAGGGTGTCGCAGAATTGCCGCAGCGGCTGCGGCATGGTCTTGGGGGTATCGGACTGGCAGACGATCATGCCCCAGAGCTCGCCTTCGACCAGCAGCGACATCACCAGTGTCGCCGTCACTCCCATGTTGCGCAGGTACTCCAGGTGCACCGGGGAGACCGAGCGCAGCAGGCAGTCGCTCATATCCAGCGGCTGGTCGGTGCCGGTGACCAGCGCCGTTGGGGTGTATTCGATATCCGGGATTACGCGGATGCGGTTGCGCCGGTAGAGCGCCCGGGCCTGGGCCGGGATATCCGTATGGGGGAAGTGATGGCCCTCGAAGCGCGGCGGTACACCGTTGGTGGTCTCGGCCACCACGTCACCGTTCCATGCGTCGTCGAAGCGGTAGGCGAGCACGCGCATGTAGCCGGTGGCCGCCGCGATCTCCTCCACGGCCAGAGTCAGCAGCTCGTCCGAGCCGGCTGCCTTGCTGGTACGCGATATGGCAGAGACCTGGTGCTGCAGCAGCGACCGGGAAAGCTCGATGGGGCTGTCCGGCTCCATCTCCGCGACCACTTCGTCGCCGACCCGGTGGACGGTCACCGAGACCGCCCGCTCTCCCGTGCGCCCGGGGGTCAGCGTGCCGCTGGTCACACGGTGACCCGTATCGAGCCCCCGCGCGGCCTCACGGATCGTTTCGGCCAGCGGCTTGCCGGTGAGCTCGGCCAGTGGACGGTTCAGGCAGGTCTCCGGCGGGGTGTCCAGCCAGGCGTCGGTGTTGGCGCTGACGCGGGTGATGCGTCCGCTTCGGCCGTCGCTGACCAGCATCAGGCCGAAAGGCTGGATCTGTTCGGGTACGTGGATGGGTTCGCGGTCGCAGTGGGTGAGGTCGATGACGGCGATGCGGGCCTCCTGGCTCATGCCGGGGTGTCGGGGACGTCGGGGTCGCCGGCGTCGAGTATGTGGCCCTTGGGCCAGCCCTCGCGCATCAGCTGCTCGGCCTGTGCCGCCTCCACCGGCCGGGCGATGTAGAAGCCCTGCGCGGCATCGCAGTCGAGGCGGCGCAGCTGAATGAGGGTCCTCGCGTCCTCGACGCCCTCGCCCACCACCTCCAGGCCGAGATCGTGGGCCATCTGGATGATGCGCCGCACGAGCGCGAAGTCGTAAGGCTGGTTGGGCATGCCCGTGATGAATGAGCGGTCCAGCTTGAGGGTGGTGATGGGCAGCGAGCGGAGGTAGGCGAGCGAGGCGTAGCCGGTGCCGAAGTCGTCCACGGCGATACCGACACCCGCCTCGCGCAGCGCCTCCAGCTGCTTGAGCCGGGAGCCCTTCACGTTGAGCAGCGAGCGCTCGGTGATCTCCAGCTCCAGGCCGCGCGGGTCGATCCCGAGGTTCACCAGGCGGTCGTTGATGAAGCGCAGCAGCTCGTCGCTGTTGAGGTTGCGCGCCGAGAGGTTCACCGCCACCGAGGCGTTTGTGCCGTTGGCGTGCCATTCGGCGAGCTGGGTGAGAGAGCGCTCCACGGTCCAGCGGGTGAAGGTGTCGACCATCCGGGTCTGCTCGATCATCGGGATGAACGTCCCGGGGCTGACCAGCCCGCGCTCCGGGTGCTGCCAGCGTGCCAGTGCCTCAGCGCCGCGCAGTCGCCGGGTGCGCAGGTCCAGGCTCGGCTGGAAGACCAGCCGGAATTCGTTGTCCGCGATCGCCCGCTCCACCTCGCCGAGGAGCTTGAGGCTGCGCTGGAAGTCCGACTCCTTGCGGTAGTTGTAGACCGCGACCTCCGAGCCTTCGGCCACCGCGCGGTTGGCGGCGACGTCGGCCTTGGAGACCAGCTCGGCCGGATCCGTATCGGCGGTTCGCTCCCGGGCAATGCCTGTGGCGATGTCGAGGAATACCGGCACACCGTCCAGCTCCACCGGCGAACGGGCGAGGCGGTCGATCTCGGCCATCAGCTCCCGGCGGGTCACGCCGCCGGCGCCGTCGTGGATGATCGTCATCCGGTCCGGTCCGCTGCGGCCCACGAAAAGCCCGGCGCCGAAACGCTTGCGCAGGGAGTCGGCGAAGGTGCGGAACACCAGTGCGGTGTTGCGGTGGCCGAAGGTCTCCACCAGCTTGTCGTGGTTCTGGACCCGCAGCGCGATCACGGTCACGCGGTCACTGTCGTCCGCGCTGCGGCGGCGGCTCAGGCGGTTGAGATGGCGGCGTATCGCGGCGAGGTTTGGCAGCGACGAGAGCGGGTCGCGAAAGCGCAGGTCCGTGAGCCGTTCCGCCTGGACCCGGGTCTGGTGCACCGCGTAGCCGACCAGTCCGCCGACGGCGGCGAACCAGAGCGTGCGCACGCTCCAGTGCAGTGCCAGCTCACCCGCGGAGCGTTGGATTTCGCCGATCCCGACCCCCAGTACCGGCCCGGCCAGCAGCCCCGTCAGCACGCCGGTGACCACACCGGCGCGGGCGCCATGGGCATATGCCGCCAGCAGGATGGGCGCGTACATGAAGTGCGCCACCGCACTCGGGGGGCCGCCGTCCAGGACGATGAACAGCGATGCACAGGCGGCCAGCAGCAGGATGATGACGGTGGTGCGGGTGCCCTCGCGGGGCAGCGCGCGCAGGAGGCCGGGGAGCGAGTCCGCGGACGCGGCTGGTGAGGTCTGCGACATGTCCCGGTGATTTCCCCGCGGTGTCCTGAAGTGGCATGCAGCCGGATCGTGGTACGCCCGCAAACCCGTCCC
>NZ_WNXE01000045.1:17093-18361 GCF_010993615.1 Arhodomonas sp. KWT
ACCGGTCGCCGCGTGCGCCCTCCTGCGATCATGACACGTCTCATTCTATAGAAGGTGGGGTGAGGTTCAAGCAATGATCCGATAGGAGGACAACGAAAACACCGTTAACGGGGTTTTCGCGACGAAAGCCCACATGATCGCGCGCTTTTCCCGCACGGAAGGGGGTTCTCGAACCCTGTTGCGGGGATCCCGTATTGGCCGCCCGGGGGGCGCTGGCTAGACTGCCCGGATGACCCTGCATCGTATTCCATTCCCGGGCCTCGTATCGGCCTCCGCGCAGACGCTGCTGCGGGGCGCGGCAGCCGTGCTGGTGCCGGCCTTCGCCTACTGGCTGGCTGCCCGCGTGGGGATGGTCTTCCTCATCGAGCGGGCCGGCGTGAGCCTGCTCTGGCCCGCTGCCGGGGTGGCCCTCGCCCTGGCCTGCCGGTTCGGCCCCCTCGCTGCCGCCGGTGCCGCCCTGGGGGCGCTGGCCGCCCATCTGGAGTCGGGCCACGACCTGACGGCCTCGGTGGCAGTCGCGCTCGGCATGGGCCTGGCGGCGTGGCTCGGTGCGGCGCTCGTCGCCCGGGCACGGATCGGCTTCGCCATGGACCGGCCGTCTGACGTGCTCGGCTTCCTGCTCGCCGGCGCACTGCCGTCCAGCATCGCGAGCTCGCTGTTCGGCGCCGGCGTGCTCTGGCTCGCGGGCATCGCGCGCTGGCCGGGATTCCCCTCGCTGTGGTGGCTTTGCTGGGTTGCGGACCTGATGGGGATCCTCCTGCTCGCGCCGGCGCTGCTGGTGTCGCGGCCGCGGGGGCTCGGCCGGCGCGGCTGGCTGGAGGCGGGGGTGATCGCCGTGCTGACGCTGCTCGCCGCCGTGGTGGTCTACGGCGAGTGGCTGCCGCCGGACGCCATGCTCGGGCGGCCGCTGTCCTACCTGATCTTCCCGCTGGTGATCTGGGCGGCGATGCGCCTGGGGCCGGCGCTCACGGTGTGGCTGCTGCTGTTCCACGCCGCCATCGCCGCGGGCTTCACCGCCATGGACTCGGGGCCCTTCGCCCACGGTGCGCTGAGCCAGGAGTTGCTGGCCCTGCACGCCCACCTCGCCATGGTCAGCCTCACCGGGCTGCTGCTCGCCGCCTCCATCGCCGGGCGCCGTCAGGCCGAGGAGCGTGCCCGGGCCTATCTCGACGAGCTCGCCCACGCCGGTCGGGTCAGTGCGATGGGGGAGATGGCGGCGGGGCTGGCCCACGAGCTCAACCAGCCGCTGTGCGCCATTGCCACCTACG
>NZ_WNXE01000045.1:18458-20854 GCF_010993615.1 Arhodomonas sp. KWT
CGCCCAGGCCGCCCGCCGGCTGGCCGGCAAAGACACGGACCCGACCCTGGTCCGGGCGCTGGAACGGCTGGACGACAACGCCCGTCGTGCCGGCGGGATCATCCGTCAGATGCGCAATTTCGTGCGCGGCGGTGAGCCCGAGAGCGAGCGCGTCTCCACCAACACGCTGGTCCGCGAGGGCCTGGCGCTAACTGCGGCGGCGGTGCGCCAGGGCGGCGTAACCCTGCGCCTGCGCCTCGATCCGGACGTGCCTGACGTCCGTGTGGCGACGGTGCAGATCCATCAGGTGCTGGTGAACCTCGTGCGTAACGCCGTGGAGGCACTGGCCGGGATGCCGGAGGCCCGGCGTCGCCTGGAGGTGACCACCGCGCGCCGCGCGGACGGGCGGGTGGAGGTCACGGTGATGGACACCGGCCCGGGGATTCCGGTGCGCCTGCGCGACGCCCTGTTCGAGCCCTTCGTCAGCGGTGGCGGCGAGGGCATGGGCCTCGGGTTGTCGGTATCGCGCTCGATCATCCGGCATCATGGTGGTGAGCTACGCTTCGAGGACCGACCCGGTGGCGGCTGCCTTTTCAGTTTCGACCTGCCGGCGGCAGGAGGGAGGGATTCCGATGGCTGAGGGCCCGGCGGTACCGACGGTGTTCGTGGTCGACGACGACCCGGACGTGCGCGACGCGCTGGCGATGCTGCTCACCGCCGCAGGACGGCCGGTGGAGGCGTGGGCCAGTGCCGACGCATTTCTTGCCGGTTGCGGCCCGGAGCGGCGGGGCTGCCTCATCCTGGATGTCCGCCTGCCGGGGATGAACGGCCTCACCGCCCAGCAGGAGCTCGACAGCCGCGGCTATACGCTGCCGGTGATCTTCATTTCCGGGCATGGCGACATCCCCATGGCCGTGCGCGCGGTCAGTGCCGGTGCGCTGGATTTCCTGGAGAAGCCGTTCAGCGAGATGGCCGTGCTCGACTGTGTCGACCGGGCCCTCGTCGAGGATGAGCACCGGCGCAGCGAGCGCGAGCGTATCCGGGGCATCGAGCGGCGGCTCGCCCAGCTCACGCCGCGGGAGCGCGAGGTCATGGACCGGCTCGTCGAGGGCAAGGTCAACAAGATCGTCGCCCGCGAGCTCGACTGCTCCACCCGCACGGTGGAGATCCATCGTGCCCGGGTGCTGCACAAGATGGGCGTGGCCAATGTCTCCCAGCTCGTGCGCTACGTCCTCGGCCATCCGGACTACCCCGGTGCCGCCGCCCCCGCAGAGGAAGAGGAGAGCGGCGGCTAGCCGGGCGTCTGGGTAACGTTTCCGCGGCCGTCATGGGCGTCTCCCGGCCCGTCCGGCGGCGCGGGCGACAGGCGGGGATGCGCCATTGCACGCATGCCTAGGCAGCCCCGTCTCCAGGGGATATAATTGCTTCTGTCAATTGTATAAATGGGTTTTGATTGACGGGAGTGAGATGGTCCATATCAATTTCCGCGACCTGCGCTACCTGGTGGCCGTTGCCGACCATCGACACTTCGGCCGGGCCGCCGCCGCCTGCTACGTGAGTCAGCCGACGCTGAGTACCCAGATCAAGAAGCTGGAGCAGTACCTCGGCGTCCAGCTCGTGGAGCGGACCAACAAGCAGGTCATGCTCACCCCGATCGGCAAGATGATCGCCGAGCGGGCCCGTCACGTGCTCAACGAGGTCTCGGACATCGTCGACAGTGCCCGCGCCGCTGGTGATCCGATGGTCGGGGACCTGCGCCTGGGACTGATACCGACCATCGGTCCGTACCTGCTGCCCCACCTCATCCCGGCCCTGCGCAGTACCTATCCGAACCTGCGCCCGCTGCTCTACGAGCAGCAGACGGCGGATCTGCTGGAGCGCCTGCGTCGCGGCGAGCTCGACGCGGCGGTGATGGCGGTGCCGGTCCCCGGCGAGGGGCTCCTGCACGCGAGCCTGTTCCACGAGCCGTTCTATCTGGCGATGCCCCACGATCATCCACTGGCGCGCAAGCCGGAGGTCTCGCTGGGTGACATCGAGTCCGAGCACATCCTCCTGCTGGAGGAGGGGCACTGCCTGCGCGACCAGGCGCTGGATGTCTGCAACATGGTCGGCGCCCGCGAGGACGCCGGGTTCCGCGCCACGAGCATGGAGACCCTGCGGCAGATGGTCGCCGCCGGTGCCGGCATCACCCTGCTCCCGGCCCTGGCGGCCAAGGCCGCCGTCGGCCAGCCGGACAGCAACGCGGTGGTGCTGCGCTCGTTCGTCGACGCCCGCCCGACGCGGGAGATGGCGCTGTACTGGCGCAAGGGCTCGGCCCGCGAGCCCACCATCCGCGCCATCGCCGAGGTGATCCACGGCCTGGAGGCGGTCCACGAGCTTTCCGGGGAAGCGGTTGAGCTTGCCGGGTGAGCCGACGC
>NZ_WNXE01000460.1:0-1324 GCF_010993615.1 Arhodomonas sp. KWT
CATGGCGACACGGACGCCCGGACCTCCAGGAACCGGTTCGACGCGGCGACTCAGGGCACCCCGTTAGCCGAAAAGACCAAGGTACCGCTGGAGATCGAGACCCGGGACGGGCAGACGAGCATCGGCGGCACGGTCGAGGTCAGTGCCGGGGCCACGCGCATCGTCGCCGACGTGCAGTACTTCAGTCTCCGCCGCGCCTGGCCCGTCGCCAACGACAGGTTCCCGCTTCGCCTCACGAGGAGTTAATGATGACATCCCCCTTACGCGTGTTCTGCCTCGTGGCCCTGGTACTCGCCATAGCCCTGAACGCCCGGGCCGAGGTCGCCTTCCCCGAGCCCGGGGGGTTCATGCACGCCCTCTACCGCCAGGACTTCCCGGCCAACCTCGAGGCCGCCCGCAACGGTGATGCCAGAGCACAGGTCCTCGTCGGGGTGGCATACACGATCGGACTCGATCGCCAGGACGTACCCATCGATTTCCCCAAGGCGGCCAAGTGGATCAAGAAGGCCGCCGCCCAGGATCTCGCCGAAGGTCTCTATGCCCTGGGGGGCATGTACGCCGCCGGCTACACCGTGGAGAAGAGCCCGGAGAAATGGCTCGAGCTCACCGCCGAGGCCGGCGAGCAGGGCTTTCCCAAGGCGCAACGTGAACTACGTTACGCATATCGGGACGGTGATGAAAGGAACGACATTGAACCGAATGACGAGAAATACCTGTACTGGCTCAGGAAGTATGCCCAGAGCGGTGCGACCGATGGCATGTGGGAACTAGCTGGCCGGTACTTGCGAGGTGACATAGTCGATAAAAACGAAAAAAAAGCGTTTCAATTATTAAAAAAAGCAGCGGAAATGGATGACCTAACAGCACAGGGCCGTCTTGGTGACTACTACGCGAAAGGCATTGGCACCGAAAAGGACCTGGTGAAGGCGTACATGATGTACGACCTCGGCGGTACCGGCGACATCGAGAAGAAAGAGGCGCTGGCCGAGAAGATGACCGACGAGCAGGTCCAGGAGGCCATCGCCCGCTCCCGCCGCTGGCAGGAGGAGCACAACAGCGTACGCCCCAGCTACTACGGACTGAAACGCCAGCCCGACGGCAGTTACCGGTGAATCGAGATGCGGTAATCAATGGTGAGCCGGTACCGCCAGCCGGGGTAGTGCATCTGCTGTATGCACGGTGAGCAACGCGGCGTTTCAGCGCCCTGCCATCACGCCTCGATCGGCGCCTCTTCCGGTGCTGCCTCCGCGTCCCGGTGGGGCTTCGGCCGTCGGAACAGTAGCAGCAGTGGCAGTGAGGCGAGGGTGATCACCGCCATCAGCCG
>NZ_WNXE01000461.1:0-1323 GCF_010993615.1 Arhodomonas sp. KWT
CCGCGCGCTCCAGGAACGCGGCCCGCTCGGCGAGGGGCCGCGCCCGGTAATCCGCGGCGGCGGCCGCCGCCTCGCGGCAGGCCGCGTCGACCTCCTCGCGGGTGGCCTCGGGCACGTCGCCGCCGGCCGCGGCACTCGTGCGCGCGCCGATCATGTGGTGAATGTCCACGCTCATTGGGAATCCTCCGTCAGTTGCATCGATATTCGTCTCTCAACCCGGCGGCCTCCCTCCACCGGTTCCGGACGAGGGATCGAACCGGGCCGGCGGCAGCCCGCTGACCCCCGGCGTCAGCCGGTAGAGCCCGCCGCCGGTGCCCTCGCCGTCGGGCCGCGCGGTGGTCACATAGAGCTCGTCGAGCGCCGGACCGGCGAACGTGCACGACGTGATGCAGCGCACCGGCATCCCGATGCGGCGCTCCCGGCGGCCGTCCGGGGTGAAGCGGGACACCAGGCCACCACCGAAGTGCGCCACCCACAGGGCGCCTTCGGCGTCGCAGGTCATGCCGTCCGGGACGCCCTCCGAGGACGGCAGCCGGATGTGCACGCGCCGGTTCTCCACGCGGCCGTCCGGGCGGAGATCGAAGGCGTAGATGCGCCCCGCAAACGAGTCGGTGTGGTAGAGCGTTCCCCCGTCCGGGCTGAACGCGGGTCCGTTCGAGACCACGTAGCCACTGTCGACCGCCGTCATCCCCCCGGCGTCCAGGCGATACAGACTGCCCGAGGCGCGCGTCTCCGCGTCGTCCATGGTGCCCGCCCAGATCCGGCCTTCGGGGCCCGCCTTGCCGTCGTTGAACCGGTTGCCGGGATCCTCGCTCTCCGGTGCGGCCAGTTCGCGGACGATCTCCACATCGTTGTGGTCCAGCCGGAGGTGGACGACACGCGTGCGCAGGCCGGCCACGAAGCCGTCGTCGTCGGTACGCGCCACCAGCCAGCAGCACGCCTCCGGCAGCCGCCACCGGGTGACGTCGCAGTCGCGGCGCCTATACCGGTAGATGCAGGCGCCGCGGATGTCCACGAACAGCACGGCATCCTCGGCGGGCAGCCAGAGCGGTGCCTCGCCCAGCGCGGCCGCACCGTCCCATACGAGCTGCGGCTCGCGGCTCACGCCGCCTCCGCCGGTGGCAGATCGTTGGCGTCCATGGCCTCCTCCCCTTCGCGATACCCGCCGGTACGGACTGTGCCCATCAGCATAGGCACGCAAGAATAACCAACAAATGCCATTTTCCGTTTCTCCCTATACACATATGGGTATACCAGGGATTGGTGGCACCGGCGCCCCGGGATCCGGTGGCTCACGGCAATACCTCTCCGCCGTGGGCCACC
>NZ_WNXE01000462.1:0-1321 GCF_010993615.1 Arhodomonas sp. KWT
CCCTCCGCGGCCCAGCCCATCAAGCTGCTCTCGGGGGGCAACCAGCAGAAGGTGCTGTTCGCCCGCGGCATGCTCACCGAGCCGCGGCTGTTCATCCTCGAGGAGCCCACCCAGGGCGTCGACGTCGGCTCCAAGGCGGACATCTACGCCGTCACCCGCGAGCTCGCCGAGGCCGGCGCGGCGGTGATCGTCATCTCCACCGACACACGCGAGCTGCTGACCGTGTGCCACCGCATCATCGCCATCAGCCAGGGGCGGATGTCCCGGGAGTTCACCCAGGGCGAGGCGGACGAGGAGCAGCTGGTCAGCGCCTACTTCGGATCCCAGGACAGCAGAGAGGCAGTATGAACACCATGGCAGAGACACGCGGGCGCGAGACCGGCGACGGGGGCGGCAATGCCGTGCTCGACGCCGCACGGATCATCTTCACCAAGACCGGGGCGCTGCTGCCGCTGTTCGTGATCATGGCCATCTACTTCTCGGTGGCCTCCGATCACTTCCTCAGCGGCCGCAACATGTCGACCATCGCCACCCAGTCGGTGTACTTCACCCTGGTCGTCATCGCCCAGGCCATCGTCATGATCACCGGCGGCTTCGACCTCTCGGTGGGCGCGGCGCTGGCGCTGACCAGCATCACCACCAGCTCGGTGATCGTCGCCGTACCCGGCGCGGGCGGGATCGTGCTTGCCACCGGTGCCGGCATGCTCACCGGGGCCTCGGTGGGCGCCGCCAACGGGGTGCTGATATCCCAGTTCCGGGTCTCACCGCTGATCGTCACCCTGGGCATGGCCTCGGTGGTCAGCGGCCTGGCGCTGATCATCACCGGCGGTGTGCCGATCTTCAACCTGCCGCAGCTGTTCAAGGAGACCCTCTACACCGGGGATCTCGCCGGCGTCCCGGTGCCGTGGCTGGTGGTTCTGCTGGTGGTCGGTGTCGCCTACATCGCCCTGTACTGGCACCGTCTCGGGCGCAACTGGTACGCCGTCGGCGGCAACCCCGTCTCGGCCCACATCGCCGGGGTGCCGGTGAAACGCGCGCTGTTCCTCGCCTACCTCTCGGCGGGCGTACTGGTGGGCATCGCCGGCGTCATGCTCACCGCCCGCGTGGGCTCCGGCGAACCCAACCTGGGCGGGACGTTCGCGCTGCAGTCCATCGCCGCGGCGGTGCTCGGCGGCATCTCCCTGCGTGGCGGCCAGGGCTCGCTGTGGGGCGCCATCCTCGGCGCGATCTTCCTGGTGCTGCTGCAGAACGGCCTGGACCTGGTGGGCGTGAGCTCCTACCTGCAGATGATCATCACCGGCGCCCTGCTGGTCTTCGCGGT
>NZ_WNXE01000463.1:0-1318 GCF_010993615.1 Arhodomonas sp. KWT
GCCGGCGGCGACCTCACCGCGCGGGTGGCGTGGCCGCGCAACGACGAGATCGGCCGCATGAGCCGGGCACTGGAGCGCAGCTTCGCCGAGTTCGCCGGCTCGGTGGACGCCATTCGCGCCGCCGACAGCGCCCTGGGCGAGGCCGCCGACGCCCTCTACCGGCGCAGCAACGAGACCCTGGATGGGGCCCGGCGGCAGGACGAACGCCTGGAGGAGGCGGTCACCGCGGCCACCCAGAGCGCCGGCGCGGTCGAGGAGGTCGCCGCCGCGGCGAGCGAGGCCGACGACACCACCGCCGACGTCGACGCCCGTATCCGCGACGGCCGCGGGCGGCTGGAGGCCGGGCTGGTGGGGGTACGCGCCGCGGAGCGGGACCTCGGCGAGACCGCCGAACGGCTGGAGGCGCTCAACGGCCACTGCGAGACCATCGGCGAGGTGGTCGAGGTCATCGACAGCATCGCCCGTCAGACCAACCTGCTGGCGCTGAACGCCGCGATCGAGGCGGCCGGGGCGGGCAGCGCCGGCGAAGGCTTCGCCGTCGTGGCCGAGGAAGTCCGGGCTCTCGCCCAGCGCAGCAGCCAGTCCACCGATAATATCCAGACCAGCGTCACCGAGCTCCAGCGCCTCGCCAACGAGAGCCGCGAGGCGATGGCGCACAGCCTGAGCTCCGCCCAGGCGGCGCGGGAGGAGACCGGCCACGCCAACGAGGCGTTCGGCGACATCGCCACCGGCGCCCGGCACATCCGTGAGCACACCGAGCGCATCGCCACCGCCTCCGAGGAGCAGACCCGGGTGGGCGCGGAGCTGCGCCGCCAGCTCGAGGCGGTGAGCGGGATCGCCACCCAGACCACATCGAGCAGCGAGGCCAACGCCGAGGTCGCCGAGTCCCTGCGCACCCAGGCCGCGGAGCTCGCCCGCCGCGTGGAGCGCTTCCGCACGGCCTGACCACCGCCTCACCCGCCTACAGCTGGAAGCGCGCCGCCACCGTCTCCAGGTCGCCGGCGATCCGGGCGAGCTCGTCGCTCGCCCCGGTGACCTGCGTCATCGAGGTCGCGCTGCTGGTGGCCACCTCGCTGACACCGGCGATGTTGCGGTTGATCTCCTCGGACACCGAGGTCTGCTCCTCGGTCGCGGTGGCGATCTGCGCGGTAAGGTCCGCGATCTGCTCGATCCCGCCGATGAGCGTCTCCAGCGCGTGCTCGGCCTCATGGGCCCGACTCTGGGCGACACCGGTGCGCTCGTGGCTGCTCTCGATGGCCTCGACCACGGTCCGGCTGCTCTCCTGGACCTGGGTGACGATGCCCCGGATGCGTTCGGT
>NZ_WNXE01000464.1:0-1315 GCF_010993615.1 Arhodomonas sp. KWT
GTGGGATGGTGCTTGCGCAGTGCCTCCGCGGTCTCGCGAATGTCGCGTTCGCTCGGCAGGAATACCAGCACGTCCCCTGGTCCGTCGCGGGCGAGCTCGTCGACGGCATCGAGGATGCCCTGCTGGAGACTGCGGTCGCGCTCGTCCTCGTCCTCGCTGGCGAGGGGGCGATAGCGCACCTCCACCGGGTAGGTCCGCCCGGAGACGTTGATGATCGGCGCATCACCGAAGTGCCGGGAGAAACGCTCCGGGTCGATCGTGGCCGAGGTGATGATGACCTTCAGGTCCGGCCGCCGGGGCAGGAGGTTTTTCAGGTAGCCGAGCAGGAAGTCGATGTTGAGGCTGCGCTCGTGGGCCTCGTCGATGATGATCGTGTCGTAGTCGGCGAGGTCCGGGTCGCCCTGGGTCTCGGCGAGGAGCATGCCGTCGGTGGCGAGCTTCACCCGGGTGCCGTCGGCGACATGGTCACTGAAACGGATCTTGTAGCCGACCCCGGCCCCGACCTCGGTGCCGCATTCCTCGGCGACCCGGGCGGCCAGACTGCGCGCGGCGATGCGCCGCGGCTGGCTGTGCGCGATCATGCCGGTCACACCGCGGCCGAGGTCAAGGCAGATCTTGGGCAGCTGGGTGCTCTTGCCGGAGCCGGTCTCGCCGCAGACCACCACCACCTGGTGCTGCCCGATGGCCTCGGCGATATCGTCCCGGCGCTCGATGACCGGGAGATCGAGGTCGAAATCCGGACGCAGCGTACCGGCGGCACGGGCGTTGTGCCGGCGCACGAGGCGCTCCACGTCCGCCTCCAGTGCCTTGAGCCCGCGTTCCGGGCGCCGGCCGCGGCTCAGACGCCGCTCGATGCCGCCGAGACGCCGCGTGAGCGCGTCCCGCCACGGCGCCGGCACCGCCTCAAGGATCCGCGTGCGCAGCGCCCCCACCCGCTCGGCGAGTGCACCGGTGGCGGGCGGCGCGGCGCTCCGGCGACGTCGCCCGCTCATTCGGACTCGTCGTCCCCGGTCTCCCGGGCAGGCCGCTCCCGGCGGCGCAGGGACGGGTAGCGCCCGGGATCGAAACGCAGCGGCTCCACCCGCCACGGCCCGTCGTCGCCGCAGGTCAGCACCAGCATGGACGGACCGCCGTTGGTGCGCGTGCGCCCCGCCGCTCCGGGATTGAGCAGCCAGGGGTGCTCGTCGAGGTCCGTGGACAGGCGGTGACTATGGCCGAACACCACCGCCGCCGCGTCATGGAACCGGCGGCGGTAGCGCCGCCCGCGCTGGGCCAGGGTGCCGCTGTCGTCACCGTGGAGGACGACCAGCCGGCC
>NZ_WNXE01000465.1:0-1314 GCF_010993615.1 Arhodomonas sp. KWT
GGCCTGCCCGAGACCATGGGCGCGCTGATGGCCGCCGGCCTGCTCTACGTGGTGCTCGCCGGCGCCGTGCGTGCCCGGGGCACGGGCTTTATCGACCGGCTGCTGCCGCCCGTGGTGATCGCCCCGGTGATCATGGTCATCGGGCTGAGCCTCGCGCCGACGGCGGTGAACATGGCCATGGGCAAGAGCGGCGACGGCGCCCAGCAGCTCATTCCGTATGCAGACGCCATCGTGATATCGCTGGTCTCGCTGGCGGTGACGGTGACCGTGGCGGTGCTCGCGCGGGGCCTGTTCCGGCTGATCCCGATCATCTTCGGCGTGATCGCCGGCTACCTGCTGAGCTTCGCCTACGGTGTTGTGGACACCGGCGCCATCGCCGAGGCCCCCTGGCTCAGCATGCCCGCATTCACCGCACCCGCATTCGACTGGCGGGCGATCCTGTTCATGATCCCGGTGGCGATCGCCCCGGCCATCGAGCACGTGGGCGACATCCTCGCCATCTCCTCGGTCACGGGCCGGGATTACCTCAAGCGCCCCGGCCTGCACCGCACCCTCCTCGGCGACGGGCTGGCCACCTCGATGGCCGCCGGCCTCGGGGGGCCGCCCAACACGACCTACTCCGAGGTCACCGGCGCGGTGATGCTCACGCGCAACTACGACCCCCGGGTGATGACCTGGGCAGCGGGCCTGGCGGTGGTGCTGGCGTTCATCGGCAAGTTCGGCGCGGTACTGCAGAGCATCCCGGTGCCGGTGATGGGCGGCATCCTGTGCCTGCTGTTCGGCTCCATCGCCGTAGTCGGCGTCAACACCCTGGTCCGTCATCAGGTGGATCTCTCCATCGCCCGCAACCTGGCGGTGATGGCGGTGACCCTGGTCTTCGGTATCGGTGGGCTGACTGTCGGCCACGGCCAGTACAGCCTGGAGGGCATCGCGCTGTGCAGCGTGGTCGCGGTGGGCATGCACCTGCTGCTGCCGGGCGCCGAGCACTGGGGCCGCGGCCGCGGGGAGTGACGGCCGGCGCCGCCGGAACCCGGTCCCGGTGGCGTTGTCCACCGGATGATGAGCGAATTCGACGCCTTCCTGCTCGGCCACGAGCCCTGGGTACGGCTGTCGGCGTTCGCGGGCGTGCTCGCGGCGATGGCGGTCTGGGAGACGCTTGTTCCGCGCCGCCGCCGCGCTATCCCCCGTGCCCGGCGCTGGCCGGGCAACCTGGGCATCGTGGTGATCGACACCCTGGTCCTGCGGGTCGCCTTCCCCACCGCGGCGGTCGGGCTCGCCCTGCTCGCCGAAGCGCAGGGCTGGGGGCTGCTCAAC
>NZ_WNXE01000466.1:0-1312 GCF_010993615.1 Arhodomonas sp. KWT
TGTAGTAGCTGTGGATCTTCAGGTGCGTGGGCTTGCTCTCGAAGATCACGCAGCCCGTGTGGGGGATGTCGTTGAGCGCGACGATGGCGTCGATGATGGGCTGCGGCAGGGCGAGGTATTCGTCCGGATCGCGCCCGTCCTCGAAATAGGAATGCGGGTGCAGCCGGGCGTCCGCGCTCTCCGGCGGCACCACCTCGTAGGGGATGCGCAGGTCCGGCGGTACCTCGAAGGGCTCGCCCTCGCCCGCGCGCTCCAGGTGCAGGGTGTGACGGGCGTCGAACATCACGCACTTGAACACGCCCTCGCGCTCCAGCGAGCGCGCCAGGGTCACCACCACGTTCACCGCCGCGGCGAAGGCACTCACCCGCTCCGGGTCACGGAGCTCCAGGTAGCTGTCGATCTCCAGGCCCTCGGGCTTCCAGCGAATACCGAGCCCGCCCACCACCGGGTAGCGCGAGAGGCGGCTGACCGCGGCCATGAGCGCCTTCTCCCGGTCGCCCATGCCGTGCATGAAGTTCCTGTAATAGCGCTCGAGCTGGGCGTCATCCGCGCCGGCCAGGGTGGCCTCGGCCACCTCCTCGCGCAGGAACGACTTGCGCGAGCTGTAGACCACGCTCTCCATGTCCTGCGCCGGCGCGACCTTGATGGGCAGCAGGCTCATCGCCGGCCTGGCCGGGCGCGGCACCGCGACGATGCGTCCGAGGTGCGCCATCTCGCCGAGGAAGTAGTCGCCGGCACGCCGGCGCTCGTCCGGATCCCGGCTGAGCAGGCCGTCGAGCACCCGGGCGAAGGGGCGCGGCAGGCCCAGGGCGCGGGCGGGGATCACGTCGCTGCCGAACCGGCAGGACTGCGCCGAGGCCAGGGCGTACAGGGTGCTCGCCACCCCCTGCTCGTCGAAACGTGGCGACGACAGCCCGCCGCCGAGCTGCTCCTCGCCGATGAAGTAGACGTCGCCGAGGCGGGCATTGGTCTCGCCGCCACCGGTCATCGCGTCCAGCGAGCAGAACGGCGTGGGCTGGTCCTCGTGGTCGACCTGGGCGAACACCGACGAGCCCCAGTCGATCAGCGAAACGCGGCCGTCGTCGGGGTCGTAGACCAGGTTCGAGGGCTTGATGTCCCCGTGGACGATGGGTCCGCGGGGGTGATGACGCAGGTAGGCGAGCATGTCCGCGAGCTGGCGGGCGATGTGCAGCAGCTCGTCCACGGGCAGCGGCCCCAGCTGGATGGAGCGCTGGTCCAGGTCCTCGCCGGGGGCACGCTCCATGACCAGGATGCGCTGGCCGTGGATGCGCTCGAAGGCGAGGAAGGCCGG
>NZ_WNXE01000467.1:0-1304 GCF_010993615.1 Arhodomonas sp. KWT
GCACGGGGCGGGCTAGCCCTGGCCGCGCAGCCGGGCGAGGACCGCCTCGGCGATGTCCACCCGCACGGTGCCGCCGGCAACCAGCTCCTGGGCCACGGCGTCGACCTCGTCACCGGTGGCCCCGGCCATCACCGCGATGTTCTTGGCGTGCAGGGCCATGTGCCCCTTCTGGATGCCGGTGGTCGCCAGCGCCTTGAGCGCGGCGAAGTTCTGGGCGAGACCCACGGCGGCGATGTTCCGGGCGAGACGCTCCGCGGTGGTCACCCCCATGATGTCCAGGCAGACGCGCGCGGTGGGGTGCGAGCGGGTCGCGCCACCGATAAGGCCAACCGCCAGCGGCATCTCCAGGGTACCGGTGAGGTTGCCCTCGGCGTCCACCTCCCAGCGGGTGAGCGAGCGGTAGCTGCCGGTCTGCGCCGCGTAGGCATGGGCACCCGCCTCCACCGCGCGGGTGTCGTTGCCGGTGGCGAGCACCACGGCGCTGACGCCGTTCATGATGCCCTTGTTGTGGGTGGCGGCGCGGTAGGGATCCACCTCGGCGAAGTCATAGGCGGCGATCATGCCGTCGCGCACCGACGCGCCGCCGATGGCCTCCGGCGTCCACGTCGCGCGGGCCCGGGCGAGGCGGCGGTCCGCCAGGTTGGAGAGGATGCGCAGGTAGGTGCGCCCGCCGGTCCACTGCGCGATCGCCGGGGCGACGGCCTCGGCCATGGAGTTCACGGCGTTCGCACCCATCGCGTCGCGGGTGTCGACGATCAGGTGGGTGACCACCATCGCCCCGCTGCGACCCTCCAGCACGCGCACCTCCACGTCGCGGAAGCCGCCGCCGTGCTGGCTCAGCACCGGGTCGGTCTCGTCGCAGATCGCGCGGATGTCATCGCGGTGCTCGAGGATCTGCAGCCGCGCGAACTCCGGGTTGGGCACGTCGACGAGCTGCACCTGGGCGATCATCAGCGCACCGGACATGGCGGTGTGGAAGCCGCCGCTGTCGCGGCACTGGCGGGCCGCGTTGCTCACCGCCGCGACCACGGAGGACTCCTCGGTGGCCATGGGCACCAGGGTCTCCTCGCCGTCGACGATCAGGTTGGTGGCCACACCCACCGGCACGTTCATGGTGCCGATGACGTTCTCTATCATCGCGTCCGCCGACTCGGCGGAGAGATTGCCGGTGTTGGACATGTGGCTGACCGCGGCCTCGTCGAGGCCGGCGATCTCAGCCACGCGCTTGAGCCGCTCCTGCGGCGGAAGCTTGAAGAAACCGGGGATGCGGGAAGTCTTCTCGGCCATTGCCGTCTCTCCTCGTG
>NZ_WNXE01000468.1:0-1303 GCF_010993615.1 Arhodomonas sp. KWT
GGCTGCCCGGCGAGCTCCGGGCGGCGCAGCAGCTCCACGGACGCGAAGAAGGCGTCCATGTCGACGTGCATGATGGTCCGGTTCGGGGCGGTCATGGCGCCATTATGGGGGCATGTGGAGGGATTGTGGGCGTGGTCGAATCACGGTGCGGTGCGACTGCGTGAACGGGGATGTCGGCTGCCAGGAGCAGCCGACCTACTGTCGCGGGGGCCTTCTGTCGTAGGTCGGGGAGGCGCGCCGCGCCTGCCCGACACCCTTCGCGGCACTCTTCTCTACTGTACCGTGCATGTCGGCTGCGGGGAGCTGCTGAACGGCGTGGGCAGTGATGTCGTAGATCCGTTGAGCTAAAGTGTGTAAGGATACACAAATGAGAGCAAGGATGTCATCGCGCGACTGGAACAGGAAGGTTGGAGGCGGGTTGGTGGTAAGGGAGATCACCAGAAGTTCAAGCATCCTTGTCGTTCTGGACACGTGGTGGTGCCGCATCCGCGTAAAGATTTGCCTGCCGGTACGCTGAGGAATATCTATCGGCAGGCCGGCTGGGACTGGAGGTAACCGACCATGCTCTATCCTGTCTATGTGCACCCCGGGGACGACAGCACGGCTCACGGGGTCACTATTCCGGACTTTCCTGGCTGTTTCTCCGCGGCCGATACGTGGGAGGAACTGCCGAAGGCGATCCAGGAGGCCATCGAGGTCTACTGTGAGGGCGAGGATATGCCCTTGCCTGCCCCGACGCCGTTGGAGAAGTTGGCGAGTGATGAGCGATACCACGATGGTGTGTGGATGCTCATCGATGTGGACGTCTCCCGCCTGAACACCCAGCCGGTCCGCTTGAATGTCTCCCTGCCGGGCGGACTCGTCCAGCGAATTGACGCCTACGCCCGCGCTCACCATCTCACGCGAAGTGGTTTTCTGGCACGAGCCGCGGAAGCGGCGATGAAGCATGAGACGGACCGGCTCAATAGCACCTGATTGTTATTACAACGGCGTAAATGTCCATGCTGGTCGCATGGAGCTGCCTACCTACGGCCGAACTCGGCCGGTCCCGAGCCGCTTAACGAGGTAGAGCGTGCACAGCTGCCAAGCCGTGTGTGACCCCCCGGCCGAGAATGATCTATCACGCCGCGCCCGCGCAGTGCTACGGACGCGAAGAAGGCGTCCATGTCGACGTGCATGATCGTGCGGTGCGACTGCATGAACAGGGATGTCGGCTGCCAGGAGCAGCCGACCTACGGGCGCCACCGCGGGTAGGTCGTGCACGGCCGGTGGCCGTGTGCGACGTCCCCGCCGGTGAACGGGG
>NZ_WNXE01000469.1:0-1299 GCF_010993615.1 Arhodomonas sp. KWT
ATCCACTGGGAGGCGGCCCAGCTCGCGGCCCGCGCCGCGGTCGAGCGTGCCGGGGCGCTGGGTATCCGTATCAACGTCGCCGTCTGCGACGCCGCGGGCACGCCGGTGGCGTTTCTGCGCATGGGCGGCGCACCGCTGCACAGCATCGGTATCGCCGAGGACAAGGCCTACACCGCGGCCAGCTTCGGTCTGGACACCGCCGGCTGGGATGCCGTCGTGGGCGACAACGCCGAGCTCCGCGCCGGTCTCGCCCAGCGCGACCGGCTGGTGATGTTCGGCGGTGGCCTGCCGGTGCGTGTCGACGGTGAATGCGTCGGTGGCATCGGGGTCTCCGGCGGCAGTGAGGAAGAGGACGGGATCTGTGCCCGGGCGGGGCTCGCCGCCATCGGCGAAGGCTGATCCCCCGGGCGGGAGAACAGGACACACCACGGCTTGGGTGAACGGGATGAAAGAGATACGCCACTTCATCAACGGCGAGTACGTCGCCTCCGAGAGCGGACGGCTGTTCGACGACATCGACCCCGCCACCGGCGAGAACATCGCCCGGGTCCACGAGGGCGGTAAGGCGGAGATCGATCGTGCGGTGGCCGCGGCTCGCGCGGCGCTCGACGGCGAGTGGGGCCACCTGCCCATCGCCGAGCGCATGGCGCGCCTGCACCGGGTGGCGGACCGCATCAACGAGCGCTTCGAGGAGTTCCTGGCCGCCGAGTGTGCCGACACCGGCAAGCCGCGCTCCATGGCCAGCCACATCGACATCCCGCGCGGCGCGGCCAACTTCAAGATCTTTGCCGACCTGGTGAAGAACGTGCCCACCGAGAGCTTCCACATGGACACGCCGGACGGCACCGGTGCGCTCAACTACGCCATCCGCCGGCCCAAGGGCGTGATCGGCGTGATCTCGCCGTGGAACCTGCCGCTGCTGCTGATGACCTGGAAGGTCGGTCCGGCGCTCGCCTGCGGCAACGCGGTGGTGGTCAAGCCCTCGGAGGAGACCCCCCAGACCACCGCGCTGCTCGGCGAGGTGATGAACGAGGCGGGCATACCGGCGGGGGTGTACAACGTCGTCCACGGCTTCGGGCCGGGGTCCGCCGGGGAGTACCTCACCCAGCACAAGGGCGTGGACGCGGTCACCTTCACCGGCGAGACGCGCACCGGCACGGCGATCATGAAGGCCGCCGCGGAGGGCATCCGCGACGTCTCCTTCGAGCTCGGCGGCAAGAACCCGGCGATCGTGTTCGCCGACGCGGACCTGGACCAGGCCATCGAGGGGACCATGCGCTCGGCCTTCGCCAACTGCGG
>NZ_WNXE01000046.1:0-20854 GCF_010993615.1 Arhodomonas sp. KWT
CGCTTCACGTCCTGGACGCGCTCGCGGTCGGCAACGAGCACCGCATCCGCCGTCTCCACGATCACGGCATCCCGCAGACCCACCGCAGCGACAAGACGCCCTTCGGAACGGATATAGGAGCCCTGGGTATCCTCGGCCACGACGTCGCCGATCAGGACGTTGTCCGTCTCCTCGCTTCGCTCGCCGACGGCGTGGAGCGTCCCCCAGCTCCCCAGGTCGCTCCAGCCGCAGTCCATGGGCACGACCGCGGCGTCCCGCGTGTGCTCCATCACCGCGTAGTCGATGCTCTCCGCCGGGCAGGCCGCGAATGCCGCCTCGTCCAGCCGGATGAAGTCCAGGTCCTCCTGACGCCCGGCCCACGCCGCCGTGACCGCCTCGAGGATATCCGGCCGGTACGCCGCAAGCTCGTCCAGGTACCGCTGTGCGGCGAACAGGAAGATCCCGCTGTTCCAGTGATACCCGCCCTCGGCAAGGTAACGCGCCGCTGTCTGCGCATCCGGCTTCTCGACGAACGCATCCACCGCCTGCACGCCGTCGGCGATGGCCGCACCGCTTCGGATATAGCCATACCCGGTCTCGGGGGCATCGGGAATGATCCCGAACGTCACGAGGTAACCCGAACGGGCGTGATCCATGCCGCGGGAGACCGCGTCGTGAAAGGCACTGACATCCCGTACGAGATGATCGGAAGGCGCGACGAGCAGCACCGCCTCCGGATCCTGTTCGAGGGCCCACATGGCCGCGGCCGCGACCGCCGGCGCCGTATTCCGCGCCGCCGGCTCCAGCAGCATTGCGCCCGGCGCGATGTCTGCGGCCTGGAGCTGTTCGGCGACGAGGAAACGGTGATGCGCATTCGCGACTGTCACAGGCGGCGCACTCTGCGGGACACCCGCAATTCGCAACGCCGCCTGCTGCAGCAGGCTGTTCCCATCAACAAGCGAAATATACTGCTTGGGATGGCGGGCCCGCGAAAGCGGCCACAGCCTTTCCCCGGAACCACCGCACAACAGTACCGGAATTATCGGCTGCACCCCCTGGCTCACAAACGTCACGACTACTGCCGAGCCACTCTACAAAGACGGCTGGCACTCGCTATGTAGCGCATCAAGCCGTTACAGCTTATCGGCGAGTTCATTGGGGGGATTGGGCAGCCCCGGAAACAGCCGCCAAACGATCCGACTCCCCGGGAACAGTACTATCCAAGCCGTGAGCCCGATTAGAAGGAAATACAGCCCCGGCCCACGTCGTGCCACGTACCACCTCTCCAGCTCCCCCTTGTACGGCATGATCAACCGGTCATACAGATCATCCGGATCCTCCACGCCAGCGTAGAGCGATTCCTCACCGCGAAAAACGATGGAGCCGATTCCGGAGAGTCCCGGTCGGACCTTGACGATATCGGCCTGTGCCTCTTCCGGGAAGGCATCAAAACACCGGCGTGTCTGCGGCCGGGGGCCGATAATGCTCATGTCGCCGGTCAGGATATTCAGGAGCTGGGGCAGCTCGTTGAGCTTCGTCTTGCGCAAAAAACGCCCGAACGGAAGGACACGAGGATCATCGGTTACGGTAACCGTACCGGTCCCCATGTTAGGGCTGTTTTTCAACATCGTGGCGAACTTGAGCAAACGGAACGTTCGCCCCCCTTCTCCCACACGGTCCTGACGAAAGAAAACCTCCCCCTCGCCCGTGAATCGAAGGATAAGGACGACAGGAATCAGCAAGGGCGCCAGGACAAGCAGCGCGATCGCCGAAAACAGCATATCCAGTACGCGTTGCATGATCACATCCGCCCATCCAGATATCGGCCCGTTTCTTTATGGGCAAACTCCGGAACCAACTCATTGAAGAGCTCGACGAGACCGCGTTTCTCCCAGCGGCCGGCAAAGCGCAATCTACTGACAGCCCTCAGAAAATAGTCGAGCTTGTCGGCATCGTACTCGGGCGGGTTACGGATCACACCCAGGTTCCGGAAACGCTCCCAGTCCAGGTCCTCGCCATCCGTATAGAACTCTTCGAAGTCCTTCTCACCGGTCGTGTCACTGGCAAAGAAATAGCAGGGCCACTGCCCTTTCGCGGCCATCTCCTCCACGCTGGCACGCGCCTCCACCTCGGTCGAACACGCGACGGCCTCGTAACCCAGCGCGGCGAGATAGCGCACGGCGATCTCGGAGAACGTCGTCAGGTGCAGGCGTTCACTCAGTTTCGGGAAGAAGACATCGCGGTTCTCCCCGAGCATGCAGGAGAGCAGGCAGAGTTCCCCCGACTCCCTGTCCGTGACGAAATAGCGGCGTACATCGTTGGGTGCGGACAACGGCTGCCGCTTTAAGAGGCGTTGATTGAAGCCGTGAAGAAGACTTCCGTCGGAAAAGGCCACATTCGCGAAACGGGCCATGGATACCGGGAGGGTTTCGCTCTCGCGCATCAGGAACAGCTCCATGATCCGCTTGCTCGCCCCCATCATATTCGCCGGGGCCGCCGCCTTGTCCGTGGACACGCAGAAGTACTTACTCGCCCCCTTCTCCCGAGCCCAACGCGCCGTGCGCAGGGTATTCTCGATATTCACCTCGACCATGCGCATGAGGCTGTACGGGTCCTTTTCAGACCGCACATGCTTTAGCGCCGAGAGATTCAGAACATAGTCATAACCACACTCCTCCCGCATGAGTGCGTCGAACGGGACGGAGCCGGCGTCGAGCGCAAATGTGCGGAAATCCCCGTCGATGTAGCCGAGGCTACTCCGCAGGTCCCGCACCAACTCCACCAGGTTGTTCTCGCTGATATCGACCACGTCGAGCGCCGCCGGATTACGGCGAAAGACCTCCCGCACCACCGCCTGGCCGATGGTCCCTGCCCCACCGATGACCAGGAACCGCCCCCCGGCCACCCGCTCAGCGAGTTCGCTTCGGTACCGCGTCAGGTCCTCGTCAAACAACGGCGCCTCGCGCCCGATTAACGAAAGAACGTTCATGCGTTTCCGTTTCCCTTCAGATGTCCAAGTGCGTGGATGCAGCCCGCTTCGCTCCATTCACGCCACTGCTACTGGCCGGCGTGGCAGAGATGGGCCTAACACGTATCCCGCTTACTCGAGGCGGTCAATGATGTCCACGGCGGTGTCCTTGTGCAGGTCGGCTGCCTTTGGCATCCGATAACCAAACCTGCCTATTGAGTCGCCTCCCCCAACACATCCCGGGCGACGTCAGCGATATGGGCCATATCGGCCTCCGTCAACGTGGGGTGCACCACGAACATCAGGCTTGTCTCACCAAGCTCCTGAGCGGCCGGCAACCGCTCGTCAGGACGCAATCCGATCCCGTCAAACGCCTTCTCCAGGTACACCTCTGAACAAGACCCCTGCATGCACGGCACCCCACGCTCCCGAATCGCAGCGGTGACTCGGTCACGATCCCATCCCGCTTTGAGACGTTCGGGCCGGATAAAGGCGTAATACTTGTAATAGGCATGGCCGATATATACCGGCGGTACGGTCAGTCGCAAGGCGGGCTGCCCTGAGAAAGCCTCAGTCAGCACTTGTGCATTAGCACGCCGTTGCGCGCTCCACTCGGGAAGCTTCCGTAACTGAACGCGACCGACAGCGGACTGCATCTCGGTGAGACGCCAGTTGGTCCCGAACGACTCGTGCAGCCAGCGGAATCCCGGCGGATGTTCACGGTTATACACGGCGTCCCAGTCCTTGCCGTGATCCTTATAGCTCCAACCCCGGCGCCACGCGCCCTCGTCCCGGAACAGCACCATGCCACCTTCTCCTCCGGTGGTCATGATCTTGTCCGTACAGAACGAAAACGCCGCCGCGTCGCCAAAGGACCCGACTGGGTGGCCGTTGATCGTGGCACCGTGAGCCTGCGCGCAATCTTCGATCAGCCTCAGATCCTTCTCCCGCGCCAACTCGATAAACCCCGGCATGTCACATGGCCATCCGGCCACGTGGACCGTCATGACGGCGCGGGTACGCTCCGTGAGTACGGCACGCGCCGTTTCCGGCGTAATGTTCTGGCTGACCGGATCGACGTCCGCAAACACGGGTCGTGCCCCGCACATCACGATGCTGGAGGCGGAAGCCAGGAACGTGCGAGGCGTAACGATCACCTCGTCACCCTCTCCGATCCCCAGGGACCGCAGAGCAAGCTCCAGCGCTACGCTGCCATTCGCCACCGCTACCGCATACGGTATGCCGTGGAATGCCGCGAATTCGCGTTCGAACGCCCGTCCCTCCTCGCCATTCCAGTAATTCACGCGCCCTGATGCCAGGACACGTTGTACAGCTTCGATCTCGTCGGCGTCATGACTCGGCCAGGGTCTCATCTTGTTACCGTCCACCAGATATATCGGAGGTCGCTCCGGAACGACCAGTTCTCCACGTACTCCCGGTTGAGACGCACCTTGTCGGGGTAGATGACCTCGCGGTTATACGCCTCCGGGTCCTCCTGCGCAGCCAGTAACATCTCTTCATCGCGATACTTCAGCGTTGCCGGCCCGGTAATTCCTGGCCGGACCGAGAGGATCACCCGGTCCGCGCCCTTAAGCACATCGGCGTAGCCCGGCACGTCCGGCCGCGGTCCGACAAAGCTCATATGCCCGAGAAGTACGTTCCAGAGCTGCGGCAGCTCGTCAATCTTGGTGCGACGGAGCGACCGGCCGAGCGACGTAATCCGGGGATCATCGCGGGTCGTGACAGTCGTATCGACAGTACGCGACGGGCGCATGGTGCGGATCTTGACCACACGAAATACACGCCCGTGACGACCAACACGATCCTGAGTGAAGAAACCGTTGGCCCGAGTGTCTACCGTCGCCGCCAGCCAAGCTAGAACGATCAGCCAGCCGGTGAACAACAGTCCGAAACCCGCCGCGCCGATGTCGAAGCCACGCTTGAGCGTTGCCTGCGGCACCGACAGCCCTCGCGGTACCGACCCGGCCTCAACCGCCTCCGACGTCACACATACCCCATCGCCTGCCGCGTCTCGCCAACCAAAGGTGCCAGCCGATTCACCAGGTCCTCCCCCAGCTCGTGACGACCTCGGCCAACGCTCTTCGCCGAAACATCGCGTACTGCTCTGGCGAGCTGCGCCTCCGACACCTCCAATCCGAGAAATCCGGCGATGCGGGAGAACTCATCCAGCGGGCGGTCCACGAAGTGTTCATAGCGCACACTGCAAACGCGCTCATGCGGCAGTTGTTCAAGGGCGTTGTGCGACATCTCGACGCAGCGCTTCCACTGAAGCGCACATACCTCCTCCAGGGAATATTTTTCCAGCAGGCGCTGCATGCCGTCGAGTTGAGGTCCCCAGAACGCCAGGCGCTCCTCCCCGGAGAAGAGGCGATAGACCCGATTCCAGAAATAGCGAAAAGCATAGTAGGGGAGATCCGTCGCCGGCACGAAGCGCGCCTTCCGCGCCAGATAGGGAATATCCAGCTGCGCCTTCCAGCGCTTCATCGCCGACCCTACCGCATCAAAGCCATCACGGTAGATAAAAAGATAGCGGGCCTGTGGAACCACGCGATCGACGAACGGGACGCGCAACGAGTTCGCACACGTCTTCTCCACGACCGTATGAGCCCGGTATCTGCGTGCTACCCAGTCGAACTGACGACGAATATATTTTGCAATGGTTCCATCTGCCATCGACGGAACAAACTCATCCGACCCGTACCGCACATTCCCATGGCGCCAAATGTAGTTGATCTCGTCGCATGGCCAGGTGGCGACACCCTCGAGCGAGCACAGCACATCCCTAAGCATATTGGTTCCGGAACGCGGCGCACCAATTATAATAACGTCCTGGTGTGTCACTGGATCGAGCGCTCCCTTTCTTTCAAGAGCAGACTGGACCACTTCTCGAGCATCACCGCCTCGGAGAAATCAATAGCCGCCTTCTTCTGAGCCTTGGCGCGCATTTCATCCCGCCAAGAAGGATCATTGGCCAGCTCCGCTAGCAGACGCGCAAGCGCCTCACTGTCTCCCACGGGCACAGCGTAGCCATATCCCTGATTCGAAACGTCCTGGGCCAGCTCGCTCTCTTCTTCCACAGCCACGATCAACGGACAGCCCTGTTCTAAATAGGTCATTGTTTTACTTGGGTATGCGTAGCGGTACATACCAGGCAACAAACTCACGAAACCGGCGTCCACCTCACGCATGACGGCCTTGGCCACCTCAACAGGCTGGTGCCCCAAGAAGCGAACCCTGGCACCACACTTTCGAGCCTTTTCCTCAAGCTCCGCCTTGGCCACGCCGTCACCCATCAGGATGAACTCGACGTCATCGCTTTCCTTAAGCCGCTCCATTGCCTGTATTACCGACTCCAGTCCCTGAAAGCGTCCAATATTGCCGGCAAAAACTACCGTAAAGCGGTCAGGGGAGATTTCGAATGGCGACTCCGTCGGTATCGGTCCTTCCGACGGCAGGCTGAAATTGTTGAGTATCGCGATGGAGAGCCGATCGCCACCAGGCCGTTCTCTTAGTGTCGCCTCCATGTCGGCCGAGAGCACGACAACCGGTTCGGCCCGCCGGCAGCTCCAATTATCCAGCTTTCGAAGCAGACCAAAGACGAAAGGGTGCGCAAACTCCCCGGAAACCCGGCCCACCTCCGGGTGGATATCCATGCAGTGATAGATGAAGCGTGCACCGGTTAGCTTCGCCGCGAGCGCCGCAGCAGCTCCTCCAAGGACCGGAGGTGCAGTCGAAACCATGATGACGTCGTACCGCCGGCTTAAAGTTCGCCAAAGCAGCGCAAGACCAAGTCTCAGCGCATTCACGATACGTACCACCGGCCGACGAACCTCGTTAGGCAGGTTCAGGCGGATGACTTCCACCCCGTCTACATGCTCCCCTTTTGGTCGGCGAACGTTCTCGAGCCCGGCCTTGTAGGAGGGCTGCGAGGACAACACCTCGACCCGGTGACCATCGTCGCGCCAGCGGCAGACAATTCGCCGGAGCATCGACGCATACGGGGGCGCATCCGGCCAGTAGTATCGGTGAACAGCGAGAACTTTCAGCGGAGAGGACTCGCCGCTATCGCCGCTCTCAACTCCAGTCATAGCGGCTGAATTGGTCCATATTTCGCCAGCGGTTGGCCAGCTTGGCCGTACCTGCGATCAGGCGCACAACCCGTTCGGAGGTATTACGTACACGATATTCGGCGGGTATTTCACGCTCGGTGCCGGAGAACACATCTCGGTCGGCCGTCGCGATGCGGACCCCCTCCACCAGCACGCGCCTGTCGAGCCCCGTAAGGGCAATGGCACCGGCATCGAGCGCCTCCGGCCTTTCAATGGAGCGCCTGAGCGTAACCGCGGGAAACCCCAGAATAGAGGCCTCCTCGCTGATGGTTCCGCTATCGGACACGGCGCAGAACGCATGCATCTGCAGATGGTTGTAGTCGAAGAACCCGAACGGTTTGAGAAAGCGAATGGCTTCGCCGCCATCCTCCAATCCCTGTTTCTCCAGGCGATTGCGGGTACGGGGATGCGTAGAGACTACTACCGGATAGTCGAATGCCTCGTTGAGGCCCTTCAGGGCATCCACCACCTTACGGAGGTTGTCCCGGCTATCCACGTTCTCTTCCCGGTGTACGCTGACGATGAAATACTTGCCGCGCTCCAGACCCAGGGTATTCAGGACATCGGACCGCTCGATCTGCGGCAATACATGCTCCAGCACCTCCCGCATCGGCGAGCCGGTCAGATAGACAAATCGGTGCGGCAGCCCTTCGCTGAGCAGATGCCGCCGCGCATGCTCGGTGTAGACGAGGTTGAAATCGGCCAGATGATCGACCATTTTCCGGTTGATCTCCTCCGGAACGTTGGCATCGAAGGAGCGATTGCCGGCTTCCATGTGATACGTCGGTATCTTCATTCTCTTCGCCATCAAGGTGGCGACGGCGCTGTTGGTGTCACCCAGCACCAGCACGGCATCGGGCTTCTCCTTCAGCAGTACCTCCTCCGCCTTGATCAGGATCTCCCCGAGCGTACGCCCCAGCGATGACGTGTCGACGTCGAGAAAATAGTCAGGCCGGCGCACGCCCAGTTCCTCGAAGAATACGTCGTTGAGTTCGTAGTCGTAATTCTGTCCAGTGTGCACGATCTTGTGGTCGACTACCCGATCCAGCGCGGCCATCACCCGGGAAAGACGAATAATCTCCGGGCGAGTACCCAGGATGGTCATAACCTTCATATGCATCATAGACCTGGACAGTTAGCTAACGGGTTCACGATAGGTATCGGGGTTGTCCGGATCGAAAATCTCGTGGGACCAGAAAAGTGTCAACAACTCGCCTCCGCCGACATTCGTTATGTTGTGCGTGTGGAGTGTCGGCATATCCACGAAAGCGGGCTCGGAACCGCTCACGGGAAACTCGATCACCCGGTCATCGAACATCCGTCGCAACCGAATAATGGCCTCGCCCTGGAGAACCAGAAAGCGCTCCACCTTATTGAAGTGGAAATGATCGCCCCGAGTGATTCCGGGCTTCGTAGTCGAGAGAAATGCCTGCCCCCCATGGTCCGTTTTTACACCCTCGAAGAGGGCGCCCCGATTATCGGCATGCAGCTTCAGCGGCCTGGGGTAGTAGTCCGGAAACAGATACGAGCGGAACGTATTGAACAGCCGCAACTCGAAGACATCTCGAAACTCCGGGATAACGCCAGCCCGATAGCGTTCCGCATGCGCCGTTACCGAGTTCAGCATCTCGGACACGCGCATCTCGCGACCCGCCGGACGCTGCTCTCCCGTCCTGCCGGAGCGAATCGCGGCCAACGCCAGCTCCGCCACTTCCTGAGCGTGCAACAGCTCCAGCTGCCCATCATGCGCGATGGAGGGCGTCTCCCCTCGGGCCAACTGATAGCAGAACGTCGAAACCACGGAATTGTAGTAAGGTCGCCCACACTCTCCAAACACATGGGGAAGCACCAGATTGGTAAAGCGCGCGCCTCGCCGATCCGCCCACTCTGCGAAGATCTCGGCGGCCTTCCGCTTAGACTGGCCGTACACGGTATCCTTGTCTATGTGGGTTGACGACGAAAACACCACGTGTGGCGTGACCCCCGCCCGCTCACATGCCGACGTCAATGACTCGGCGAGTCCTACGTTGACCTGACGCATTTCGGCATCGTCCCCGCGATTCATCCCGGCCAGATGGATAACCGCATCGCAGTCACTGACGAAGCGCTCGAGCGCCGTCGCGCTGTCAAAGAGCTCACGTCCAGCAGCCACCACTTCAACACCGTCTTCGGCCTGCAGCCGGCATCTCGTGTGCCAGCCAATGAGGCCTGCGACCCCGGTTACACCAATCTTTACCATGCGTCCTCCAGTCATTTTTTCCCCGCGTACCACTCGTCCAGCTCGCGCCGAACCTCAGGCAGTGACAGGAGCAGCTCCCTAAGTTCCGCATGATCAAGCTGTCGGGTGTTATGAGAATGGTAATCCTCCGTTACTACCTCTTCAGGGTCGCCCTCAGTGAAGTACTTGGAATAGTTCAGGTCTCGGGTATCCAAGCGAATTCGGTAGTAGCCCCCCATATCTTCGGCGCGACGCAATTCCTCGGCGCTGGCGAGCGTCTCGTACAGCTTCTCACCGTGACGCATGCCGATAACCTTTATCTCGCTATCCGCCTTAAACATTTCAATGAGCGTTTCCGCCAGCATGTGTACCGTGCATGCTGGCGCCTTGCGCACAAATACGTCGCCCTGTTCCGCATTCTGGAAAGCGAACTCCACCAATTGTATTGCCTCCGGCAACGCCAGCATGAAACGGGTCATACCGGGCTCGGTGATCGTAATCGGCCGTCCTTCCTTGATTTGTTTTATGAATAGCGGAATCACGGATCCCCGGGAATACATCACGTTGCCGTAACGCACGCACGAGACCGTCGTATCCCCCGGCCCCAGGTCCCGGGTCGCAGCCTGGGCAGTTTTCTCCATCAGGGCCTTGGTCATCCCCATCGCATTGATAGGCATTACGGCCTTGTCGGTGCTCAGGCACACCACGTGGCGGACTCCATGCTCCACCGCAGAGTCCACGACGTTGGCACTGCCTATGATATTTGTCTGCACCGCCTCCAGCGGAAAAAACTCACACGATGGAACCTGCTTCAGGGCCGCAGCATGAAATACGAGATCCACCCCGCGCATCGCCTTGTCCACAGAATGCCGGGAACGCACGTCGCCGATGTAAAACCGCAGTGCCGGGTTCGAGTACTCTATCCGCATCGCTTCCTGCTTTGCCTCGTCCCGGCTGAGAACACGAATATGCTCGCAGCCAAGCGACAAAAGCCGATCTGTCATTTCACGGCCAAACGAACCAGTCCCACCAGTAACCAATACCGTATTCTGTTTCATTTCACTCTACGCACTTGCAAGATCGTTTCATGAAAACTTTCATTGATTATATGGAACAAAACATAACACCAACAAATACCACTGCATGCTCGACGCCGTCTACTATGCACCGTCCCAGCCACTTCAGCTTCAAACATTCTCACCCTCTAACCAGCCTCTGACGAGCCTCCGGCGAATACCTCATTGATACGCTCACGACTTCTTTTTCTCAATGTTCCGGATCGCCCGAAACCTCGGGGTCGCGTGCCGGCATCACCTAGCCCCGTCATTCTTAATACATCAAAACCCGACCACCGACATCCTGCCAAAAGCGATGACATAAAGAAGTAAATATTCGGCCCATATGCCATCCCCTTCGTATTCAGCACAACGCCCAAAACCAACCACATCAACGCAACTCTATTAAAGCCAAACGCCCTAATGCACAACCAACCAATCAACAAAAAAAACAAGAGCACGAACAGCGCACCACCATAATTATACATAATTACCCAACCAATATCAGACATCCTCTCCGCGGCGCCGCCATAAACTATCTCCCCACTACCAAAAATGTGCTGCAAGACCCCGTCATTATTAAAGAATATATGTCTATTAACAAGCGCAGTCACCGTCCGCAACCCTCCGGATTGCAACTCTGCAAAGAAACGCCTAAACACCATTTGACCGAATAGCAGAACGACGGCTGAAACACCAAAAATCGCAAAAACAACTCGACCCGGATTAATTCGACGAAAGAACACACTCAAAAAAATTCCAACAGCAACTAAATTCGAGTTCACAAGCTGCGTCACCATAGTCATCACCGTGACGCCTCTATAACCCAGCACCATAACCGAAACTATCACCATCATAACGGGGCTCATATAATTAACGCCATTTGACAAACCAAATCCGCGCACCTCCAAATTATACGGCCGAAGGTTTACCGACGACTGCCCCATGAGATGATAAAGAAACACCTTCACGTCTTCTGGCCACAAAAAAGTGACCGCCCAAAACAAGAACTGCACAACAAAGGCATCCAAAACAATCTTTCGAAGACGCTCAGTGGAGTTCTGCACATAAAGCACCCCGATCGTGACACCGGGAATTACCGACATACCGATAAGCGACAACGTCCTAACAACGAACGATACGTCAAACTCATGCACACTCTCCAATGTCAGAGTGTCCCACCAGACCGACTGTATCAATAACAACCACAGCAGAGCATAGAAAAGATGCCCTAGACCAAAAAATACCGCACGGCGCAAACGACTATTAATGACCGCCAGACCTGAAAACGCAGCACCAACGCCTAGCGCCAGATACAAACTTCCGTAAAATAGCGAAATCTTGAAAAAGACGATAAAAAATATCGCCTCCCAAAACACCCTCATCACTTCCCCAGAATTCTCTTCAAGTAGGGAACACCAAGCGCATAGGTTAGCCCGTATCTAAGACGTCTACGCCAAGCCAGCCTTCGCCAGTTTTTCATAAGAAACTGGCGCTTTCCTCGCATTTGTCTTCTCGGATCCGCCGTTATCCTTTCGTCGTTATGATGATAAACAGTGACATATATCTCCTCAAAGACGCGCGCGTTTGTATATTCCGACGCCCTCAGAAAGATATCGGTATCTTGCCCCGACACAAGATTTTCGTCCCAGCCCCCAACATCCCTCAAAAGTCCGGCATCAAATATCGCGCAAGACGTATTCACTTGATGGCCAACGCTAGAAAATCTTTCAAACAGCGATTCTCCCTTTGGGGTCACACAAGCTTCTTCGCAGCCATTCACAATAACTGCCGATAACAACACAAGCTTTTCATGCCGACACTCTACTAAATACGCCATTAATTTCTTTACATCCTGAGCCGCGACGTAATCGTCGTCATCGAAAAACCACACCCAACGCGCGCGAACCCCATTTTTAAATCCTATGTTTCTCGCCGCACCGCCTCCGCAATTCTTGTCTTGAAAATACCATTCCACATTCGGATACGTCTTTTTCAGCATTAGATAGCGGTCATCCCATGGTGGACCACTGCTGTCATCTATAACCGCGACAGCGAAGAAATCCCCAATCAAGCCGGCTACGGCCTTGAGCAATCTTTCAAGACGTTCGGGCCGCCTAAACGTTGGCACTACCATTTTTAGCACAGCCTCGCCATCCGGTGACCTTTCAGCCATAAGAAGCCTCCCCTGTTCTCCCAAAACCCCCTCTCAAAGTCTCCTCTCAAATGGATTTTTCTGACTCGTCACCGTTAGAGACATTGAAAACAAAAAAACGATGATAAGGCACCTCAGGCACCCTGTAAGACCGATACAACTTTAATCCTAGCGCTTCAACGTCTGCGACGAATTTCTTTTGTGAATATCCACGTTTATTTACCTCCCAGTAGTGTTGCCCGTCAAACACATGCCGTCGCAGTCGGATTTCCGGAATATTTAGCATGGCCATCTTAAATCCGAAACCGGGAAGACGAAAGCCCATGCCTACGCTCCGCCTTGCGTCCGGTAAAGATAAAATTAATCGTCGGGTCGTAACTCGCCGAACCTCCTTAAGCGCTTTCAAAGCGTCTTCATACTGCATGTGTTCCAGCATTTGAAAACACGCAGTGACCTCAAAAGACCCATTATCGAACGGCATAGCCGTTGCAGAACCAACGTAGTCAGGCCTCAATTCTGAATCGATATCCAACGTTACGACATTAATACCGAACAGTGCCGCAACCGCCTTGAAGACACCTGGACCAGGACCGATTTCTAGTGTCGACCGGGGACTCAATCTCATCAGTTCATCGAGCTGATGCCATACGCTCGCCCACCGATGTTTTCCAAGATAACCGGAGAACCCGTAGTGCTCCTTACTAACTTGTTTTTCGTACACTGTTTTTCTCCCAGTCGCATTTATACGAGGTAACAATAACCCAAAAAATTAGGCACACGTAGGCAACAGCACCAGAAATAGAAAAAAGTGCCACGGCCATTATTTCGTTACTATACACCATTAATCCAACACCTAACGCGGCCACTTTGCCTCCAGTGCTGAATATCTCATAGATCAATAGTCCTCGTTGCAGCCCCAGTACGGGCACGGCCATCACGCTCGGCCGATTAATGAAATTAAAATAATACATCAGGGATAGCCACCTAGCATACTCACCCGCGTCG
The DNA here is from genome assembly GCF_010993615.1 of Arhodomonas sp. KWT. Lineage (NCBI taxonomy): Bacteria > Pseudomonadati > Pseudomonadota > Gammaproteobacteria > Chromatiales > Ectothiorhodospiraceae > Arhodomonas > Arhodomonas sp. KWT. The sequence goes on from NZ_WNXE01000046.1 coordinate 13,511, forward strand.
CTCCATTCCACTCCAAATAGTGTGGCGAATATCCACGGCCCCCAAAAAAACACTACTGCGAAAGGCATAAGCCCCACAACTCCTAGCCCGCACGTGGCTTTAAGCAACAGCGGGGACGCGCTTTGTTTACGCTTATTAACTTCCGCGAAATATGGGTAAAATACTCGCCCCACGGATTCAGCTAACAAGCTCGAGGGGGCACCCATTATACGTTTACTCAGTGCATAAAACCCTGCAGCGGACGGCCCCACAAGCGTAAATAAGAACAACACTGGGACGTTCTGTGACGCCGCATTTATTACGTTCTGTGGCGCTCTATATAATGGAAAATCTCGGTATTTATACGCGAGATCGTATAGTGAATACCGCGATTTTTTATTACGAACAATTTCCGGGGGGATTCCTTGCGGTAGCGCCCCGAAGCCTAGCATCAAAGCATGAGCACCTATCCCTATAACGTAAATAGTGATTAGGGCACCAGAAGAAGGGTAGAAAAGACCTATTGCCGATACTGACGCGTTCACGAAAAGAGCGTGGAGAATGGCCGCTCTGGCTGTCTCTCGGAACGCCTTTTGACGCACTAACCACTGCTGTGCCGTTTGCATCCACCCTGAAAATAACAGCGCAAGCACAAATAGAGGCCAAAAGGTTTCGAGTTTGTCTGCGTTAATCACTCTAAAAATCGAGTCACCGACACAATACAACGCCAAAGCTAAGAGAATTGCGAGACCAATAGAAACATTAAAGGATAGACGTGCCACACCCCATGCATCGCTTTCATTCTTCGGTAAGACAACGGACACCGGGTAAGCTAACGCAGCCAGTGGAATAACGGTAGCGGCGCTTGCTAAAAATGTACCCAAAAGCCCATACGTCTCCGGTCCATACAAGCGGGTTATGATAGGTGCGAAGGATAGGTTTATTAGTTGGGCACCGGTGGTTCCCGACGTAACGACGGCGACGTTCCGGAGAAACGTACTGCTCAGCAGGTTGGTGACTGGCTTTCTCAACAGGTAGTCCAGATTTTTTTACACAATGGAGCATTAATATGGCGGGGCGACTTCCGCCGGAGGTGCCACGTTGGTGATGGCGTTCCGACGCGGGCGTTCAAAAGTGCCGATGCCTTCGTCGCCTACCTGAGGTTGGACGTACGCCTGCGCCAATCCGGGGGCTACGAGGGTCAGTCCAAGCTAACCAAGCAGGGCGAGAGCGAATACCGACGGCTGCTACACAACGCCGCCCGGGCCGCCGCCCGCCGGGATCTCAAAGCCTACTACGAGCGCCTGCGCGAGCGCGGCTTCCAGCCGACCCAGGCCCATGTTGCTCTCTCCCGCAAGCTCGCGCGCATCGCCTTCAGCCTGATGAAAAACCAAACCACTTATGACCCGAGCAAAATCGCCGCGGCCGCTTGACACCGGACATAGAATCTCTCCCATAAAGGGCGAGGGGCCCGGAGTTTCCGTAGGTTGGCTGCTCCTGGCAGCCAACGTCCTAATACGGCGCATCGGGACCGGGAATGTCGGCTGCCTTGAGCAGCCGACCTACGTACTGCCCCTTTCGTCGCATACCGCCGGTGGCCGCGCACGACCATCGCGATGGTGTTCCGTCAGTGGGCACGCTGTTCAATGGCGTGCGCCAGATCCCTGAAGTCCCGGTAGCAATTCTTGACCGCCTGGACGTGCGAGCCGATGGCTCCGTCGGCGGGCTTAAGGTGGAACATAGGCTTGCGGGCCTCCTGGGCCATGGGCATGAGGCTGCGGTAATCCTTGAGCGCGGCCAGGCATTCCGGGTCGTCATTCACTCGCAGGGTCTCGCGGTCTCTCTCGTCCAGGACGTACTGGTGATAGGTCCGCGGGATGCGGTCCATCCACTTGCCGTAGGCCTTCACGGGGCGGTCCAGGCGCACGGAATGCTGCATGACGACATAGCCGATCGGGTTCATGTGGCCTTCGGGAACCTCCATGCCGGGCGGGCACTCGTTGAGCCGCTTCCGCCAGTCCTTGCGCCAGGTGCGCAGGGTGGGACCGAGGTTCTGCAGACCCTTGAGGGAGAAAAGGTCCGGCCCGAGCGGCACGACCACGTGATCGGCCGCGATCAGGGCGGCGCGGTTGATGGCGCCCAGGTTGGGGCCCACGTCGACCAGGGCCAGGTCCGCGTCGCGCTTGGCGCCGGCCCGTCGGATGACCTCGGCGAAGGCACCGATCACGCGGAAGGCGCGCCGGTCGCCGTCCAGGCACCGCGGCCACTGCTGGGAGAGCTCGTCCTCGAAGCCGGAGAGGGCGAGATCCCCCACCAGCAGACCGATGTCGTCGACCTCTTCCACGTACGGCTCCTCGATCCCGCCTTCGCCTTCCAGTAGGGGGCGAATGGGCGCCAGGGCGGTGTGGGTGCTCCGCCCCTCCGGCCAGAAGGTCTCGAGCCGATCCTCTTCCAGGAACATGGTGGAGAGGTTCGCCTGGGGGTCGAGGTCGGCCGCCAGGACGGAGCGGCCCTGGTCGGCGAACATCCAGGCCAGGTGGTAGACCAGTGCGGTCTTGCCTACCCCGCCCTTGTTGTTGAAGAAGGCAATGGTCTTCATTCGGCAGCCCCCACGGTGACGGCCAGGTAGGTGGGCTCGAAGTGGAACAGCGGCTCGGGGTTGCCGTTCTCCCGCAGGTGGCGCCTGGCCAGCGGAATCCCGAAACCGAACCGCTGCACATAGCCGAGGATGTGCATGGCCTCCGCCAGGAGGGGGTTGCGATAGTCGGTCACGCCCTGGCCGAAGTTCTCCCGGGTGACTTGGCCGTAGAGCCCGCCGGGATTGTGGATTTCGATGCGGTCGTTGAACCAGTAGATCCGCACCGGGGCGTGCGTCGCCTCGTAATCCCGGTGGATGAGGGCGTTGCGGGCGAGCTGGCGCAGGGCGACGATGGGATAGTCCGGCCGGCGCTGCTCCCGGGGTGCGGCCCCGATGTCCACCGCAACCTGAACATGAACGTCGAAGAGCTCATCCAGCTGGGCCATGACGCCCGGCAGGGCGCCCGCCAGGGTCTTTGCGTCCTTGATGGGATCGGCCAGCTCGGCGCCATCGATCCGCAGGAACTGGACGTAGGCGCCGGGAATATGGGCGGCCGGGTCGTTACCGAGGACCAGGAGGGCACCGTTGTTGGGTTCGTCGTTCGTTAAAAAACGCAGGGAGCGAAGCTGATCCTCGGTGGTGCGCTGGTTCTCTTCGAGCACCTCCGGGGAAACGGCGTTGGGGAGATACTCCCGCCGGAAGTAGTCGAGATCGAGATCGGCGAGGCCCGTACCCACCGCGGGGCGGTGATCGAAGGGCCGGTCTCCGCCCCGTCGCCGCTCTGTGAGCCGCCGCTCCTGCTCCGGCGTGGCGCGGTGGTTGGTGGTTCCCACCCGCACCCACGTCTGGCCCTGGTAGCGAACCGGCGGCTCGGCGTGCGGCCGGACTTCGACGATGATGACCGGGCAGTCGTCCAGGTCCCGGTGATAGATCTCGACGTCCGGCAGGGGGAGAATATCACCACCATGGGCCCAGTTGGCGAGCTTCTGCTGGGCTTCGTCCAGGTCAGGGAGGCCGCGACAGGCGCCGTCGTCCGCCAGCCCGATCAGGATTACCCCGGGTTCGCCGCCGCCCGCCAGGTCATTGGCGAAGGCGCAGATCGCTCGGCGAATGGCGTGACCCTGGGCGGTGGACGGCTTCAATTCCACCCGCTCGGATTCCCCGCCCTGTTTGAGGGTCAGCAGCGCCTGCTCAGAGAGCATGATTCACGGCCTCCATGGTGCGCATTCCTGTCACAACCCCGCCCCTGCAGCGCACCGCGGCAGCAGGGGTTTCGCGTCGAAGCGCACGGCATTCCCCGCCCCGGCTTCCGGATGACCTCGGCGCCCATCTCGGGGAGTTCCCGATGGATGCACGGCGAGGATGGTGGCGCCGACGGTGCTGAAAGCCGGCGCGGTTGCTTTCGCGGTGATGTCGTGCTCGTGCTCGAACTCATTTCCGGTCCAGCATATTCTCCCAGAATGTCGACTCGATGAGGTGCCCGGGCACGCTACCGCCTGGGATGCAGCGATCCCATCGTTTAAGTTGCTGATTTTTTGGACCCCTGTATCCGTCCGCACACGGCCTTTGGCCGTGCACGACCTACGGGGCGGGACGCCCTCGCCCCTCTCCCGTCCACGGAGAGGGCTCGAGGAGCCGTCTCCCGTCCACGGAGAGGGCTCGAGGAGCCGTGCACCGATTGTCCGTTGCACCGCCGCGCTGTCCAGTACATCGCCGTAGGTTGGCTGCTCGCGGCAGCCAACGTCCTGATGCGGCGCATCGGGACGGGGCATGTCGGCTGCCTTGAGCAGCCGACCTACGTACTGCCAACATCACACGTCGCACCGCACCGGAGACGTCGGCTGCCTTGAGCAGCCGACCTACACGCCCGCCGACCTACATACCTCTGTCGTTGCTGTCTCCGCCGGACGACACGTCGCCCTGCCCGGCCACCTCGGCACGCAGGGTCTCGATCTCCGCGAGCAATTCGCGGTGCTCACGCTCCTTGCGGCGGAGAAAACGCACCGCCAGCGCTGCCTTCTCGCTCGCGCCCTTGGGCGTGAGGGTGTAGAGATAGGCACGCTTGTTCGGGTTACGCCGGAAGTTCTCCGCCTTCACCAGACCACGGTCGATGAGCGCACGCAGGCAGTAGTTCGTCCGCCCGAGGCTGACGCCGAGCGCGCTGGCGAGCTCCCGCTGGGTAAGCTCGGGGTTTGCCTCGAGCAGGCGCAGGGCCTGCAGGCGTAGCTCGTCTGATGCCATGGCCGTGTTCAGTGGCTGAACGATGATCGACTTATTGAACGTGTTGTGGCCCGCGATTGCAAGGCCTGGCCGACTGGGCCGCTCCCGGCGCGCCACGGCCGGTGCCTTCCGTGACGCCGTTCGGTGGGTGGGGCACGGAGGGGCGAGATGATGCCCCACCGGCATGTTCTCGTGCCAGTGCCAAGCGCTCGCTGGATGCGGGCGCCGCCGGTCTGTCGCGGTGGCCGCCGGACCACGCTTGGCGCAGGCCCATAGTGCGTTCGTCACCGGCAGTGGCGCGTTGGAGGGGCGTCGCCGGCCCTGGGCCGCCGGGCTATTTCGCCGGGGGCACGTGGGGCCATACCGTGGTGGCGAGTGGGGCCACGCCGCATACGGCCGGTCGCCGCGCCTACGAACACGGTTTGGGCTGGAGGTCGGCCGCTGGGCAGCCGCCGACGTATGGCGAGGTGAGCCGCGGGCGCGAGCCGCCGATGAGACCGCGCGCCCGGGGACCGCTGCGCGGCCTTGCGGCGAGGCGGCGGTGCCCTGGATGGCCCGCTGTGCTAGGCTGTAGCCCTCATCCGACAGGACGTCGGTCCCCCGGGCAAGGGACGTGCCCCCCATGAACCACGATCAGAACTTCAAGAACCTCATCCTGGACTACCCGCTACAGGCGCTGCGCTTCTTCGCCGCGGAGGAGGCCGCCGCGGTGGACGAGGGTGCGCGGGTCGTGCCGATCCGCCAGGAGCAGCTCCAGGAGCGCCTGGGCGAGCGTTTCCGCGAGCTCGACGTGCCCTTGCTGCTCGAATGGCCGGATGGGCGGCGCGAGGCGGTGCTGTTCGCCCTCGAGGAGGAGAGCGCGGGGCGGCGGTTCAGCATCCACCGCCTTGCGCACTATTGCCTGGACCTGGCGGCGCTGTTCGACACGGCGAGGGTGGTGCCGGTGGTGATCTTCCTGGGCGGCGGCGGGGCGGCGCCGGCGGCGCTGTCGCTGGGCGGTGATCGCCACCGCTACCTGCATTTCCGCTATCTCGCCTGCGACCTCTCGCGCCTCGAGGCGGCGCGGTATCTCGACAGCGACAACCTGGTGGCGCGGCTGAACCTGCCCAACATGGCCTACCCGCCCGGCGAGAAGTTGCCGGTCTTCGCGCAGGCCCTGCGCGGCCTGCTCGGCCTGGAACCCGACCCGGAGCGGCAGGCCAAGTACCTGGATTTCATCGACATCTATGCAGCGCTCGATGATAATGAACGCAAGGAATTCGAACGGCGCTACGCCGACGAGGTAGAGGTGATGAACGCATTCGCCGAGCGGTTCACCCGGCAGGGAATGGAACAAGGGATGCGCCAGGGGATGCAACGGGGCGAGGCGGCGGTGCTCATCCGGCTCATGGAACGCCGCTTCGGGGCCTTGGCGCCGGTGCATCGCGAGCGCATCGAGGCCGCGGACGCCGAGACGCTGCTGGAGTGGTCCGAGCGCATCCTCACCGCCACCCGGCCGGAGGACGTGCTGGAATAGCGGTGGCGGTGCGGTCGGCCGCTATCGAGTGGCCGGGCCTGTCAGGTGCCGCGGTCAGCCGCAGGGGATGTCGCACGCCTGCGGCGCACGACCTACCCGGCACGGGGGTGCCCCGGGCGTAGATCATGCACGGCCACCGGCCGTGTGCGACGTCCCAACAGTTCCGGTAGGTTGGCTGCTCCTGGCAGCCAACACCCACGCCCGGCACCCACCGCGAGCAACGTCGGCTGCCTTCGAGCAGCCGACCTACAGCCCAGCTACGGCCTCCCGGAACGGGTAGGTCGTGCACGGCCGAAGGCCGTGTGCGACGTCCCAACAGTGCCGGTAGGTTGGCTGCTCCCGGCAGCCAACACCCCAACCCGGCGCCCACCGCGAGCAACGTCGGCTGCCTTCGAGCAGCCGACCTACAGCCCAGCTACGGCCTCCCGGAACGGGTAGGTCCTGCACGGCCAAAGGCCGTGTGCGACGTCCCAACAGTTCCCGTAGGCTGGCTGCTCCCGGCAGCCAACATCCGCGGCCGGCACCCGCCGCGAGCAACGTCGGCTGCCTTCGAGCAGCCGACCTACAGCCCGGCTACGGCCTCCCGGAACGGGTAGGTCGTGCACGGCCAAAGGCCGTGTGCGACGTCCCAACAGTTCCGGTAGGTTGGCTGCTCCTGGCAGCCAACACCCCAACCCGGCGCCCACCGCGAGCAACGTCGGCTGCCTTCGAGCAGCCGACCTACCGCTGCCTCGGTGACGCTTGGTCAACGGCTCTCGTCTGTATACGGCCGCAGGCCGTGTGCGGCATCCCGGGGGCGGCCGGACCTGGCACGCTGTCGTACCGCCTCCGGTAGGTTCGCTGCTCCCGGCAGCCAACATCACCATGCCGAGGCATTGGAGCGGGGAATGTCGGCTGCCAGGCGCAGCACCCGTAGGTCGTGCGCCGAAGGCGTGCGACATAGACCTACGGAAGATGGGGTATCGTCCGGCACAGGTCAGGCGCGCGACGTCTCGGGCGGTGGCGGGGGATGTCGCACACGGCCTTTGGCCGTGCACGACCTACCGGAGGT
>NZ_WNXE01000470.1:0-1299 GCF_010993615.1 Arhodomonas sp. KWT
GGGTGCATGCGGATGCAGCCGTGGGAGACCGGTTGCCCGAGCGGGGACTCCGGCGGGCCGCCGTGGATGTAGATGAATCGGCGCATTGTGTCGCACCGGCCGAGGCGGTTGTGGCCCGGCTCGGTGCCGCTCAGCCAGAGGATGCGCCCGAGGATCCAGTCCCGCCCGGGATGGGCGTCGGCGAGCGCCCGGGTATAGCGCTCCCCCGTCGGACGCCGGCCCACGAATACCGCGTCCGCCGGCTCGCCGGCGCCGATGCGCGCACGCACGATGTGCCGGCCCCGCGGCGTGCAGCCGCTGCCGTCCAGCTCGCCGGCACCATTGGCGCCGGTAGCCACCGGCCAGTCCGCGAGGACGGCGCCGTCGCTGCCGTACAGGCGGAGCCGCTGCGCCGCGAGGTTCACATGGATCCAGGGGGTGTGCTCAGTCACCGGTGCGCTCCGCGGCGGTCCACTCGCTGTAGGGGTAACGCACCAGCGAGACGTTGTAGTAGCGCGGCAGGTGGGAGACTTCCCGTCCCGCCCATTCGGGCCTCGTGAAGGCCTCTTCGGCGCTCGCGAGCTCGACCTCCGCGACCACCAGCCCGGCGTTGTCGCCCTCGAAGACGTCCACCTCCCAGGTGTGACCGTCCACCGGGACGTGGTAGCGGGTCTTCTCGATCAGTGGCCGGTGGCAGAGGTGGTCGAGCATCTCCTGTGCCTCATCGGCGGGGATCGCGTACTCGTACTCGCGGCGCTGCACGCCGAGGGTTGCGCCCTTGATGTTGAGCCACGCGCGGGCACCGGCGAGGCGCACGCGCACGCTGGCGTGGATGTCGCGGCCGAGGTAGCCCTGGCGCATGGGCTGGCCGGCGTCCGCGGCGTCGCGCCAGGCGTCGCCGGTCACCAGGAATTTGCGTTCGATCTCTTCGGCCATGGCTGTATCCGGTCCGTCGTGCGGGCAATGGTATCCTACAGCGGTGTCTCACCCCAGGGAGATCCGCATGCTTACCGCCTCGGCGCTGCAGGCGCGGTTCAATAACCTGATCCCGCTGAGCCGGGCCATGGAGGTGCTGGTCACCCGGCTCGACGAGGCGGGACTCGAGCTCACCGCGCCGCTCTACGCCAACCACAACCATACGGGAACGGGCTTCGCGGGAAGCCTCTACAGTCTGGCCTGCCTAGCGGGCTGGGGGTGGCTCTACGCGCTCACCCGCGGCGCCGGCATCGAGCCGCAGCTGGTACTCGCGGACGGGCAGATTCACTACCACCGGCCCTGCGACGACGAGCTCCACGCCGTCCTCGACGTGCCGGCGGATCT
>NZ_WNXE01000471.1:0-1293 GCF_010993615.1 Arhodomonas sp. KWT
CACACAACATCCAGACCATGCCGCTCCCCTTCTCATATCCACAGCACCCCCTCATGAGGACCTGAACTCAGGTCGCCACCGCGAGCGAACTGGCGCAGTGGTCTTAATCCCTTTTCCAACAGGGCACCGTTCAGACCTTTGTCCGTGGTGCCCTATAACGGGCGGATTGTCTTAATCCCTTTTCCAACAGGGCACCGTTCAGACACGGTGAGACGGTCTACTCCGATAAGCCGTGTGGGTCTTAATCCCTTTTCCAACAGGGCACCGTTCAGACCCGCCCTCTTCGCCTGCTATGTCGCGCGTCACCGGTCTTAATCCCTTTTCCAACAGGGCACCGTTCAGACAAAAGCCCGCCTGCAACCCCCGTGCCAGAGCGCACGTCTTAATCCCTTTTCCAACAGGGCACCGTTCAGACGTGTTGGTGCCGCCCAAGGCTTAACCCGTAGCGCTGTCTTAATCCCTTTTCCAACAGGGCACCGTTCAGACGCGACACCACGATTACGTTTGCGCCACCATTGCCGTCTTAATCCCTTTTCCAACAGGGCACCGTTCAGACATGGACAGAACTGTAAGTTACTGGTCCGTATATCGTCTTAATCCCTTTTCCAACAGGGCACCGTTCAGACGGGCAGCCGGCTGCCAGCTTTGCCAAAAGTTGGCGTCTTAATCCCTTTTCCAACAGGGCACCGTTCAGACCCGGACGGCCATCAACACGCTGTTGGACGCTGCGTCTTAATCCCTTTTCCAACAGGGCACCGTTCAGACGCCCGTCGTGGTGAGCTGCCGGCTGAGGTGGTCGTCTTAATCCCTTTTCCAACAGGGCACCGTTCAGACAGGCGCTCGCGCTCGCTATGTTCTGTGTTGCGGGTCTTAATCCCTTTTCCAACAGGGCACCGTTCAGACGCGTGGTGCCTTAGCAAGGTGGCCAGCGGGGGGCCGTCTTAATCCCTTTTCCAACAGGGCACCGTTCAGACCACTAACCCCAAGCGCCCCAACACGGCCGCCTAGTCTTAATCCCTTTTCCAACAGGGCACCGTTCAGACCCCGCAATTCGCTTACAATTGACGTTTCGCAAGCGTCTTAATCCCTTTTCCAACAGGGCACCGTTCAGACATGGCGTCCGACGCTGACATGAAGGCGAACGATAAGTCTTAATCCCTTTTCCAACAGGGCACCGTTCAGACAACCGCTATGTAGAAAAGCAGTCCATTCCACAGGTCTTAATCCCTTTTCCAACAGGGCACCGTTCAGACTGCTGGCTCTATAAAACGCTTATTGATCAGAGTCTTGCAG
>NZ_WNXE01000472.1:0-1286 GCF_010993615.1 Arhodomonas sp. KWT
TTGCCCCGGGAGTCGAGGATCTCGCGCGCCTTGATCGCCTTGATGCTCGCCATGCCGTCGTGTTTCCTCCTGGTGCTTTCGATGATTGGGACGTATCAGCCGAGGTCGGACTCGATGAAACCGTCCGCCTTGACCTGCGTGTCCAGTGCTTTAAGCGTGACCAGCAGCTCGCGCATGCGGGGCAGCGGCCACGCGTTGGGTCCGTCGGAGAGCGCACGCTCCGGGTCCGGGTGGGTCTCCATGAACACCCCCGCCACGCCGGCGGCCACCGCCGCGCGGGCGAGCACCGGCACGAACTCCCGCTGGCCGCCGGAGGCCTTGCCCTGGCCGCCGGGGAGCTGGACCGAGTGGGTCGCGTCGAAGACCACCGGCGCCCCGCTGTCGCGCATCACCGCGAGCGCACGCATGTCCGAGATGAGGTTGTTGTAGCCGAAGGAGACGCCGCGCTCGCAGGCCATGATGCGCTCGTTGCCGGTGGCGCGGGCCTTGGAGACCACGTTGGCCATGTCCCACGGCGCCAGGAACTGGCCCTTCTTGATGTTCACGGGCAGGCCCTGGTCGGCGACGCGCTGGATGAAGTTCGTCTGCCGGCACAGGAACGCCGGCGTCTGGAGCACGTCCACCACCCCGGCGACGGCCTCGAGCGGGGTATCCTCGTGGACATCGGTAAGCACCGGCACGCCCACCTCCTCGCGCACCCGCGCGAGGATGCGCAGGCCCTCGTCCATGCCCGGGCCGCGATAGCTCTCGTGGGAGGAGCGGTTGGCCTTGTCGAACGAGGACTTGTAGATGAACGGGATGCCGAGCTCATCGGTGATGGCCTTAAGCTCGGCCGCGCTCTCCAGCGCCATCGCCTCGGACTCGACCACGCAGGGCCCGGCGATGAGAAACAGCGGCCGGTCCAGGCCGACCGGGAAGCCGCAGAGCTCGAAACCGGCCATATCTCAGACCTCCCCGTGCGCCGACGCTGCCTCGGCACCCGCGGTGCGGGCGTCGCGGTGACGTGCCGCCGCGCGGATAAAGCTGGTGAACAGCGGATGTCCGTCCCTCGGCGTGGAGGTGAACTCCGGGTGGAACTGGGATGCAACGAACCACGGATGTGAGGGTAGCTCCACGCACTCCACCAGCTCGTTGTGGCTGGACCAGCCGGACAGGCGCAGGCCCGCCTCCTCGAGGGTCCGGGCGTAGCGGTTGTTGAACTCGTAGCGGTGGCGGTGGCGCTCGCGGATGACATCCTTGCCGTAGATGTCGTGGATCAGCGAGTCGCGCAGCAGGCGCACCGACTG
>NZ_WNXE01000473.1:0-1282 GCF_010993615.1 Arhodomonas sp. KWT
CGGCAAGCACGCGCACGCCACCGACCTCGACCGCCTTGTCCACCAGGTCGCTGCCCGTCTGGCTGGCGAGCCGGGCCTTCGCCTGCTCCAGCGCCTTCTCCAGCTCGCGGTTGCGATCGAGCACCTGGCCGAGACGCACCTCGATGTTCTCGGGGCTGGCGCGCAGGCGCTCAGCCACCGAGTCGATGCGCCGTTCCGCGGCCTGCGCCCAGGCCAGCGCCCCCTCGCCGGTCACCGCCTCGATGCGGCGCACGCCGGCGGAGATGCCGACCTCGGAGATGATCTTGAAGAAGCCGATGTCGCCGGTGCGGCCGACGTGGGTGCCGCCGCAGAGCTCGGTGGAGAACTCGCCGAAGCGCATCACCCGCACGTCGTCACCGTACTTCTCGCCGAACAGCGCCACGGCGCCGAATTCGATGGCCTCGTCGTAGGCCATGTGGCGGACGTCCGCGGGCTCGTTGGCACGGATCCACTCGTTGACCCGGCGCTCGATGGTTCCAATCTGCTCCGCGCTCACCGGCTCGAAGTGACCGAAGTCGAAGCGCAGGCGATCCGGTGCCACCAGCGAGCCCTTCTGGGTGACGTGCTCGCCGAGGATTTCGCGCAGCGCCGCGTGGAGCAGGTGCGTCGCCGAGTGGTTGAGCACCGTCGCCTGACGCCGGGCCTCGTCCACATGGGCGGTGACGCCGTCGCCCGCCTCCACGTGCCCCTGGCGGACCACGCCGACGTGGCCGTGGGCGTCGCCGTACTTCACGGTGTCCTGGACCTCGAACTCGAACCCCGCGCCGCTGATCGTGCCGCGGTCGCCAACCTGGCCGCCGGATTCGGCGTAGAAGGGCGTGCGATCGAGGATGATCATGCCCTCGTCGCCGGTCTCCAGGGCGTTCACCGCCCGGCCCCCGGCGTAGAGGGCATCGACACGTGCGGTGTCACGCAGGTGATCGTAACCGGTGAACTCCGAGCTGCCCTCGTAATCCGCGCCACCGCCGTGGTCCGCCTTGAAGCTGCTCGCCGCGCGGGCGCGCTCGCGCTGCTCGGCCATGGCCCGGTCGAAACCGTCGGTGTCCACCTCCAGCCCCCGCTCTCGGGCGATATCCGCGGTGAGGTCCACCGGGAAGCCGTAGGTGTCGTAGAGCTTGAATACCGTCCCGCCGGGGATCACGGTGCCCTTCAGGTCGCGCAGGTCCTCCTCGAGGAGCTTGAGGCCCTGCTCCAGGGTCTCGCGGAAGCGCTCCTCCTCCTGGCGGAGGATCTTCTCGGCCTGGGGCTGGCCGCGCACGAG
>NZ_WNXE01000474.1:0-1282 GCF_010993615.1 Arhodomonas sp. KWT
CTCGTGCGCGGCCAGCCCCAGGCCGAGAAGATCCTCCGCCAGGAGGAGGAGCGCTTCCGCGAGACCCTGGAGCAGGGGCTCAAGCTCCTCGAGGAGGACCTGCGCGATCTCGAGGGCACCATCATCCCCGGCGAGACGGTGTTCAAGCTCTACGACACCTACGGCTTTCCGGTGGATCTCACCGCGGACATCGCCCGGGAGCGGGACCTGGAGGTGGACACCGAGGGCTTCGACCGGGCCATGGCCGAGCAGCGCGAGCGTGCCCGGGCGGCGAGCAGCTTCAAGGCGGATCACGGCGGCGGTGCGGACTACGAGGGCAGCTCCGAGTTCACGGGCTACGAGCACCTGCGCGACAGCGCCCGGGTGGATGCCCTGTATGCCGGGGGGCGGGCCGTGAACGCACTGGAGACCGGTGAAGAGGGCATGATCATCCTCGATCGCACGCCCTTCTACGCCGAATCCGGCGGCCAGGTCGGCGACCGCGGCACGATCAGCGGCGAGGGCTTCGAGTTCGATGTTCAGGACACCGTGAAGTACGGCGACGCCCACGGCCACGTCGGCGTGGTCCGCCAGGGGCGCGTGCAGGCCGGCGACGGCGTCACCGCCCACGTGGACGAGGCCCGGCGGCAGGCCACGGTGCTCAACCACTCGGCGACGCACCTGCTCCACGCGGCACTGCGGGAAATCCTCGGCGAGCACGTCACCCAGAAGGGCTCACTGGTGGCGCCGGACCGCCTGCGCTTCGACTTCGGCCATTTCGAGCCGGTGAGCGCGGAGCAGGTCGGGACCATCGAGCGCCGGGTCAATGAGTGGATACGGGCCAACGAGCCCGCGGACGTCCGCCATATGGCCTACGACGAGGCCATCGATTTCGGTGCCGTGGCGCTGTTCGGCGAGAAGTACGGTGACGACGTGCGGGTGATGCGCTTCGGCGAGTTCTCCACCGAGCTCTGTGGCGGCACCCACGTCGGCCGTACCGGCGACATCGGCTTCTTCAAGATCATCTCCGAGGTCGGCATCTCCGCGGGCGTGCGCCGGATCGAGGCGGTCACCGGCGAGGGTGCGCTGGCCTGGGCGCAGGGCGCGGAGCGGCGCATCGACGCGGTGGCCGAGCGCCTGCGCGCGAGCCCGGAGAACATCGAGGTGCGCCTCGGCCAGGTGCTCGATCGCAACCGCGAGCTGGAGAAGGAGCTGGAGCAGGCCCGGGCCCGGCTCGCCAGCCAGACGGGCAGCGACCTGGTGGACAAGGCGGTCGAGGTCGGTGGCGTGCGCGTGCTTGCCG
>NZ_WNXE01000475.1:0-1278 GCF_010993615.1 Arhodomonas sp. KWT
GCTTGACCACGCCGCGCAGCTCCACGGCATTGCCGTTGTCCGCCATGCTCTACTCCCGTCGTCGGGCGGGGGCGCGCGGCCCCCGCCACCGGTTCAGTAGCCGCGCTGGACGCGGCCGAAGGTCTTCGACCACTGGCCCTCGTGGTCATTCCAGTAGGCCGGGTCGAAGAAGTTCAGCGACGCCAGCGTCCCGCTGGGATCGAACGCCGGCAGGGTCGGTACCTTCTCGCCCAGGTCGACCTTCTTCGGGTTCAGCGCCGGCGGGTAGTTCTGGCCCTCGGCGACGGCGATGGCGACCTCGGGCTCGAGCATGAAGTTGAGCAGCTCTTCGCAGGCGGCCATGGGGCTGCCCTTGATCACGAACAGGCATTCCTGCCAGGCGAGTCCGCCGGGCGGGTCGAGGTAGCCGATGTCGTGGCCCTGGTCCTGCAGCGCGCGGATGCGCCCGGACCAGCCCTCGGTGACGTAGATCTCCTCCTCGCCGAGCAGGCTCATGAGCTCGGCGCCGGAGCTCCAGTACTTGAGCGCGAGGTCGCGGTGGCGGCGCACGGCGTCCCAGACGGCGTCCATGTCCTCGATGTTGTTGGGGTCCTGGCCGGTCTGCAGGGCGGCGTACCAGATCCGCGTCTTCCACTCGCTCCAGCCGCCGATCTTGTCCTTGAAGCGCTCGTCGATGAGCAGCTTCGCGCCCTTCTCCTTCGCCTCCTCGTCGCTGACGTACTTGCGGTTGTAGGCGATGCCGGTGGTGCCGTAGTCGTAGGGCACCGCGGAGAGGTGGCCGTCGGTGATCCGGCGGAAGGGTTTCTGCAGCGTCTCGATGACCAGCTTCAGGTTCGGGATGTTGTCCTCGTTGAGCGTGGTCGACAGGCCCAGGCCGTCGTAGCGGGCGTAGTCGAACACGCCGGAGAGGTGGGCGATGTTGAACTCGCCGGGCTGGCTCGCGCGCACCCGGGCAAGGTACTCGTCGGCGCCGCCGAAGGTACCGTCCACGACCTCGATGCCGGTGGCCTTGGTATAGGGCTTGAAGGCGTACTCGCGGAACGCCTCCGAGACCACGCCGCCCCAGCCGTCGAAGCGGACCTGTTCCACCGCCGCCTTGGCCTCGCGCGGTGTGAGCAGCCCGAACGGCCCGCCGACGAGGCCGGCGGCCATGCCGGCAAGCCCGAGCATCTTCAGGAACGTGCGGCGGTCGATGTCGCCATCGCGGTATCGCGCCAGCAGGCGCTCGTAACGTGTGCTCTCGTCCATCTCGCTGTCTCCTCTCGTGGGATGCGTGGC
>NZ_WNXE01000476.1:0-1278 GCF_010993615.1 Arhodomonas sp. KWT
GCTTGACCACGCCGCGCAGCTCCACGGCATTGCCGTTGTCCGCCATGCTCTACTCCCGTCGTCGGGCGGGGGCGCGCTGCCCCCGCCAACCGCTCAGTAGCCGCGCTGGACGCGGCCGAAGGTCTTCGACCACTGGCCCTCGTGGTCATTCCAGTAGGCCGGATCGAAGAAGTTCAGCGACGCCAGCGTCCCGCTGGGATCGAACGCCGGCAGGGTCGGCACCTTCTCGCCGAGGTCGACCTTCTTCGGGTTCAGTGCCGGCGGGTAGTTCTGGCCCTCGGCGACGGCGATGGCGACCTCGGGCTCGAGCATGAAGTTGAGCAGCTCCTCGCAGGCGGCCATGGGGCTGCCCTTGATCACGAACAGGCACTCCTGCCAGGCGAGCCCGCCGGGCGGGTCGAGGTAGCCGATGTCGTGGCCCTGGTCCTGCAGTGCGCGGATGCGCCCGGACCAGCCCTCGGTGACGTAGATCTCCTCCTCGCCGAGCAGGCTCATGAGCTCGGCGCCGGAGCTCCAGTACTTGAGCGCGAGGTCGCGGTGGCGGCGCACCGCGTCCCAGACCGCGTCCATGTCCTCGATGTCGTTGGGGTCCTGGCCGGTCTGCAGGGCGGCGTACCAGATCCGCGTCTTCCACTCGCTCCAGCCGCCGATCTTGTCCTTGAAGCGCTCGTCGATGAGCAGCTTCGCACCCTTATCCCTGGCTTCCTCGTCGCTGACGTACTTGCGGTTGTAGGCGATGCCGGTGGTGCCGTAGTCGTAGGGCACCGCCGAGAGGCGGCCGTCGGTGATCCGGCGGAAGGGCTTCTGCAGCGTCTCGATGACCAGCTTCAGGTTCGGGATGTTGTCCTCGTCGAGGGTGGTCGACAGGCCGAGGCCGTCGTAGCGGGCGTAGTCGAACACGCCGGAGAGGTGGGCAATGTTGAACTCCCCGGGCTGGCTGGCGCGGACCCGTGCGAGGTACTCGTCGGCGCCGCCGAAGGTGCCGTCCACCACCTCGATGCCGGTGGCCCTGGTGTAGGGCTTGAAGGCGTACTCGCGGAATGCCTCCGAGACCACGCCGCCCCAGCCGTCGAAGCGGACCTGCTCGACCGCCGCCTTCGCCTCGCGGGGCGTGAGCAGGCCGAACGGTCCGCCGGCGAGGCCGGCGGCCATGCCGGCGAGGCCGAGCATCTTCAGGAAGGTGCGGCGGTCGATGTCCCCGTCGCGGTATCGCGCCAGCAGGCGCTCGTAACGTGTGCTCTCGTCCATCTCGCTGTCTCCTCTCGTGGGATGCGTGGC
>NZ_WNXE01000477.1:0-1270 GCF_010993615.1 Arhodomonas sp. KWT
CCGCCCTCGTCGGTGCCATACTCGCCGTCGCCGTCCTCCGTTACGCCAGCCTCTGGCCCGCCATCATCGCCCACGCGTTCATCAACGCCGTGTCGCTCTGGGTGCTTGCGGCGACGTAGCCGTCCCGGCGCTCTCTGGACAATCCCTGCCATGCCGTACAGCCTTCACGCTCGGGCCGGTCTTTCGTGTACGGCATGGTGCCGGTGATAAGCACGGATGCGCATTCGTGAGACGGTGAGGGGACGGGCATGCGGCGGATATCCGATTCCAGGCGCCAGATGCAGGGCGGTCTCACCCGCGCGACCGGACCGGGGCGTCGTATCCTGCTGGCGTTCTGTCTGGTCTGCGGCATCGCGGCGGTCACGCTCAGTGCGCTGGCCGGCCGGTTCGAAGTGGCCGCCTTCCTGCCGTTCGCCGGTGCACTACTCGTGTGGCAGTGGCAGAGCACGTTCACCGGGCTGGTCGACGACGTCTACGATGCCGGCGATGCACTCGTGATGCGCGACGGACGCGATACCGAGCGAGTGCCCCTGTCCGGCCTTGCGGACGTGGATTTCCGCTGGTGCCCGCTAAGCGGCAGCAGCCAGCGGGTTCTGCCCGTGCTGCACCTGACGTTGCGGGAGTCGTGCCGCTTCGGCAGCGCGGTGCGGTTCATCGCCCGGACGGCGCACAGCGGCCCTTCCGCGGCCGCGCAGGAGGCGGCGGGAGAGCGCATGGCCGAGGATCTCCGGCGACGCATCGATCGGGCGTAGCGCGCACGCTGCGGTAAAACCAACACCACAACGCCCCCTCTGGATCCCGATATGAGTACGTCCGTCGTTTCCTTCACCCCCATCGATGGGCCGTTCGTGCCCTGTGCCATGGGCGTGTATCCACGCGTCGCCCTCGCGCCCGCGGACCACCGGCCGTGGGCCGCTATCGGCGGCGGAGGCGGAGGCGGAGGCGGAGGAGGAGGTGGTGGTGGTGGTGGTGGTGCAGCCGGCGGTGGTACCGGTAGTGGCGGTTCCGGCGACGGGCCATTCGCCAGGGTGATGTTCGCAGTTATCGCGATAATGGTTGTGATCCAGCTCTTCGTGACTTTCGTGCCGGAGCCGGAGGATATCGACCGGCGTCTGGTGGAGGCCGTCATGGTGCTTCCCGGGAGCAAGGTGGATGCCCTTGACGAGATGTTCATGCGGGCGGAGTTCTCCACTCCCGAGCAGCGTCGCGCGGTCCTCGACAAGCTGCTGGATATCACCGATCCCACGGATATCAGGGAGGGAAGTGTCCA
>NZ_WNXE01000478.1:0-1266 GCF_010993615.1 Arhodomonas sp. KWT
CCGCCCATGAAACTAGTCACTTACCGCCACGACGGCGCGACACGCCTGGGGATTCTCGACGCGGACCGGGGACGCGTGTTTCCGGCCTCCGCGTGCGTCGCCGGCGCCCCGGAGAGCATGACCCAGTGGATCAACCAATACGGCGTATCGGTCCCCGACGCCTCCTTCGATGATGCCAAGGCCATCGGTCTCGACCAGGTCACGCTCATGGCGCCGATCCCCACCCCCGGGCGCAACCTCATGTGTGTGGGCAAGAACTACCTCGCCCACGCCAACGAGTTCTCACGCAGCGGTTTCGACCGCAGCGACGCCAAACGGTCCGCGGACGCACCGGAGGCGCCGATCGTTTTCACCAAGGCGCCTTCCAGCGTCGTCGGTCCGGGAGCACGCGTCATCTATCCCGAAGGGATCAGCGAAAAGCTCGACTACGAGGCCGAGGTGGGCGTGGTCATCGGCCAGGGCGGCCGCGGGATCCGCGCCGCCGACGCCTATCGGCACGTGTTCGGCTACGTGGCAATCAACGACGTCACCGCACGCGATCTGCAGGCGCTTCACCGCCAGTGGTTCATCGGCAAATCCCTCGACACCTTCTGCCCAATGGGGCCGTGGATCGCCACCGCGGACGAAGTGGACCCCGAGAACCTGAACGTCCGCTGCTGGGTGAATGACGAGCTGCGCCAGGAAGCCAACACCCGCGACCTGATTTTCGACATCCCGACACTGATCGAGACCCTGTCGGCGGGCATGACACTGCGGCCCGGCGACATCATCGCGACCGGGACACCGCAGGGCGTCGGGATCGGCTTCGATCCCCCCCGCTTCCTGCAGGTGGGCGATCGCGTCCGTGTCGCCATCGACGGGCTCGGCGAACTGGTCAACGACGTCACCTCCGCGTAATACACCGGAAAAGCCGGACTAACCGCAAATTCGACGACAGGAGCGCAAACCAATGCACGCGGTCAACGGAAAACAACTCCTCGTGGAAGAGCACGGCGACGGCGAGGCCGTGATCATGGTGCACGGGCTCGGCGGCGACTCGAATGCCTGGGGCCCCCAGGCCAATATGCTGTCGCGCCATTTCCGGGTGATCCGCCCGGATCTCGAGGGCTCGGGCCTGTCACCGTGCACCGGCGAGCTGTCCATCGACGGCTTCGTCGACGACCTGCTCGCCCTGGCGGATTCCCTCGGCGTCGAGCGCGCCCACTGGGTGGGCCACTCGATGGGGACGATCGTGTGTCAGCACATCGCCGCACGGCACCCGGAACG
>NZ_WNXE01000479.1:0-1264 GCF_010993615.1 Arhodomonas sp. KWT
CTCGACGACGCCGGCGCCGGCCACTACGCGGCGTGCATCCGCGCCATCAAGGAGCGCACGCCGGAAACGGCCGTCGAAGCCCTGACGCCGGACTTCCAGGGCGTTCACGAGTGGGTGGAGCGCGTCATCGACGCGGGCCTGGAGGTCTTCGCGCAGAACGTGGAGACCGTGCGCCGGCTCACCCACCCGGTGCGCGACCCGCGGGCGAGCTACGAGCGCACCCTCGACGTGCTCGAGCACGCCAAGCGTCACAACCCGAAGGTCCTCACCAAGACCAGCCTGATGGTGGGCCTCGGCGAGACCGACGAGGAGATCCTGGAGACCATGGACGACCTCCGCACCATCGGCGTGGATATCGTCACCTTCGGGCAGTACCTCCGGCCGACGGCGAACCACCTGCCGGTGGAGCGCTACGTCACGCCCGAGCAGTTCGCACAGTATCGCGAGTGGGGCCTGGAGAAGGGCTTCCTCGAGGTGGTCTCGGGGCCGCTGGTGCGCTCGAGCTACCGTGCCGAGCGGGTACTGGAGAAAAACAACTGCGGGCTGGACGAGGCCGCCTCCGGCTGAGGCCGGCGGCCACCCCGGCATCCGTAAGAAAGGCCCCCGCCCCGGCGGGGGCCTTGTCGTTTCAGCGGCGGTAGCCCGGGCGCAGGAACGGCGTCTCCGCCACGGTCACCGGGATCCCGCGCCCGCGCACCAGAGCGGTGACACGGCTGCCCACCGCCTCGAAACCGGTCTCGACGTAGCCCATCGCCACCGGCGCCCCGACACTGGGACCGAAACCGCCACTGGTCACCCGGCCGACACCGCGGCCGTCGCCGTCCTGCAGCTCCACACCCTCGCGCACCGGCGCCCGCCCCTCCGGGCGCAGGCCCACGCGGCGGCGGTCGACGCCGTCACGCAGCTGCCCGGCGATGACGTCGGCGCCGGGGTAACCGCCCTCGCGGCGGCCCCCGGGCCGGCGGACCCTGGAGACGGCCCATTCCAGCGCGGCCTCCACCGGCGTGGTGGTGGTATCCATATCGTGCCCGTACAGGCACAGCCCTGCCTCCAGGCGGAGCGAGTCGCGGGCCCCCAGGCCGACGGGCTCCACCGCCTCGTAGGCGAGCAGGCGCCGGGCCAGGGTGTCCGCGTCTTCCGCGGCCACGGAGATCTCGAAACCGTCCTCGCCGGTATAGCCGGAGCGGGTGACAAAGCACGGCACGCCGGCAACCTCGAGGGGCCGGGCATCCATGAAGACCATCTCCCGGCTGTCCGGGGCGAG
>NZ_WNXE01000047.1:0-1079 GCF_010993615.1 Arhodomonas sp. KWT
CCGCGGGCCAGCGCCGCCCGGCGCTCGCGATCGAGCAGACGGCGGTAACGCGGATCGGTGGCACCGAGAAGACCACCGACGGCCATGATCAGCGCCCCGTACCAGACCCAGCGGAGCATGGGCTTGTACTGCACGCGCAGTGTCCAGCTGCCGTCCTCGCGGGGCTTGCCGAGGGCGACGAAGAGATCCCGGACAAGGCCGCCGTCGATCCCCGCCTCGGTCATCACGCGCATCCCGGAGGACGGGTAGCGACGCTTCTGCGGGTACAGGGTGGTAACCACCTCACCGTCACGCGAGATCACCACCGTACCCTGCTTGGCCGTATAGTTCGGCCCCTCCACCGTGGAGACGTCCTCCAGCCGCCAGGTGTAGCCCGCGGCCTGGTAGGACTCCCCGGGGGCGAGGCGGAGCGTGCTGTGCCAGTCGAAGTTGCCCACCGCGCTGACACCGAGGACGAACACCGCAAGGCCGGTATGCGCCAGGGTCATGCCCCAGAACCCGCGGGGGATCCCGCGCAGGGCGCGCACCCGGTCCCGGCGGCCACGCACGCGCTCGATCACCGCCTGCACGCTGGCCCACAGCATCCAGATCGCGAGCGCCACGCCCAGCACGCCCATCGGATGCATGCCCGTGAACCACCACGCGGTCACCACCGCCGCGATCACCGCGGCCAGCGCCGCCCAGCGCAGGGTGTGCAGCAGCCCGCGGGCATCGTGGCGCTTCCAGCGGACCAGCACGCCGACCCCGAGCAGCGCCAGCAGCGGGAGCATCAGGGGGATGAACACGGTGTTGAAGTACGGCGGACCCACCGAGATCTTGCCAAGCCCGAGGGCGTCCGTCGCCATGGGGTAGAGCGTGCCGGCGAGCACCGTGGCCGCGGCCACGGTGAGCACCGCGTTGTTGAGCAGCAGCAGCGTCTCCCGGGAGAGCAGCTCGAAGCGCCCGCCGCCGGCGAGCCGCGGCGCCCGCCACGCATAGATCGCCAGCGAGGTGCCGACCACGATCACCAGCAGCGCGAGGATGAACATGCCCCGCTGCGGATCGGTGGCGAAGGCGTGCACGGAGTTGAGCACCCCGGA
>NZ_WNXE01000047.1:1178-4829 GCF_010993615.1 Arhodomonas sp. KWT
TAGGGTCAGGAAGATCCACGCGGTGGTGGTCCACGGCCGGGCCCAGCGCGCCCACGCGGCATCCAGGCGACCGCCGATCAGCGCCGCGATGGCGAAGGCAAACGCGACGGAGAACCCGACGTATCCCATGTAGAGCATCGGCGGGTGGAAAATCAGTCCCGGATCCTGGAGCAGCGGATTGAGGTCCCGCCCCTCGGCAGCCGCCGGTGCCAGCCGGGTGAAGGGGTTGGAGGTGAGGATGGTGAACAGCAGGAAGCCGAAGCTCACCGCCCCGAGCACGCCGATCACCCGTGCCGTGAACGCCAGCGGCAGCTCGCGGCTGAACGCGGCCACCGCCAGGGTCCATGCGGCCAGGATCAGCGCCCACAGCAGCAGCGAGCCCTCGTGGGAGCCCCATACCGCGGACAGGCGGTAGTACCACGGCAGGGCGGTGTTGGAATTGTTCGCCACGTAGAGCACGGAGAAGTCGTTGGCATAGAACGACCACGCCAGGCAGACGAAGGCGGCGAGGAGAAACACGAACTGACCGGCGGCGATGGAGCGCGACGCCGCCATCCAGGCAACGCGGCCGCGGGCGGCACCGGCCATGGGCACGACCGCCTGCACCAGCGCCAGCGCCAGTGCGAGCGCGAGCGCGAACTGTCCGAACTCGGGAATCATTCACCCCCCTCGCTGACGGTCTGCGCGGCCTTGCCGTCCTTCATGGCGTCGGCCACCTCCGGCGGCATGTAGTTCTCGTCGTGCTTGGCGAGCACCTCCTCGGCAGTGAACGTGCCGTCGGCGGAGAGCCGGCCGCGCACGACCACGCCCTGGCCTTCGCCGAAGAGGTCGGGCAGCACGCCTTCGTAGCGCACCGGCACCGAGGCGCCGCCGTCGGTGACCTGGAAGTGGACGTTGACGCCCTCCCCGTGGCGCACGCTGCCATCGGCCACCATGCCGCCCATGCGGAAGGGGTAGCCCGTGGGTGCCTCGCCGGAGACCACCTGGCTCGGCGGATAGAAATAGAGCATGTTCTCGCGGAACGCCGAGAGCATGAGCGCGACGGCCACGCCCACGCCGCCTACCAGCAGCAGCACGAGGATCAGGCGATTGCGGCGTGCCGGTTTCATCGCTGCTGCCTCCTCGCCAGCCGGCGGACCACCGCCCGGCGGCGGCGCAGCGCCACCAGCCAGTTGCCCACCAGGACCACCAGCGCCAGGCCGTAGGACGGCCAGACGTAGGCGGCGTAGCCGCCCATTTCCAGGAACTCGTTCATCCGGACTCCTCCGCGACGACACGCTGCACCCAGCGGCTGCGCCGCTCGCGTTCGAGCAGCTCACCCCGGGCGCGCATCAACCAGACCGCGGCAAAATACGCCATGAAGGCCAGCGCCATGGTGATCAAGGGCAAGAACATGGCGATATTTATGGCCGGGGCGTCGAGACGGGTGACCGTCGGCCCCTGATGCAGGGTGTTCCACCACTCCACCGAAAAATGGATGATCGGGATGTTCACCACGCCGACCACCGCCAGCACTGCCGAGGCCCGGGCCGCCTGACGCGGCTCCTCGATGGCGGCGTTGAGCGCGATATAGCCGAGATAGAGGAAGAGCAGCAGCAGCTCGGAGGTCAGACGCGCGTCCCAGACCCACCAGGTCCCCCACATGGGCTTGCCCCACAGGGAACCGGTGACCAGCGCGAGGACGGTGAACCATGCCCCCAGAGGCGCCGCGGCCCGCGCCATGACCTCCGCGACCTTCATCCGCCAGATGAGCCCGATGGCCGCGCTTACCGCCATGGTCACGTAAACCATCATGGACATCCACGCCGCCGGGACGTGGATGAAGATGATCCGGTAGCTCTCGCCCTGCTTGTAGTCCGTCGGCGCGAGCACGAGCCCGTCGTAAAGCCCCCAGGCAAACAGCAACGCGGCAAGCACGCCGATACGCGGCGCCCATCGCCCAGCCCACTCGTAGAAATACGGCGGCGATCCCAAGCGATGGAACCACGTCCACATGGTTTATTCCTCCGGAGATTCGGCGAGCCGCCGCGTCATTGTCACAGTCGGGTAGTTCACTGTCCGTACGGCCGGCGCGGCCCGGGGAATGCCCCACCCTGCGCCGCGCGCTGTCAAGCCCGCTATTTTGCATCGCCTCGCCGGGCGTGTCGATGAACACCCGCCCGTCTTACGGAGGGACCACCCGGAGGGCCGCGAGGTTCCCTCTGGTCGGCAAAGACGGAGATTTTCAACCGAGAGGCACAATACCTATGCCTTCAACCCCGGTTTTCAGTCCGGGTGGGGACGATTATGATGCATCCCATCGTAACGGCGCGGCCGTTACATCTGTCTCTCCTCCTCTTGGCCGACCTTCTACAGGTCGGCTTTTTTTTGCCCGTCTCCCGCGACTCAGCCCACCAGCACGATCTCCGGCGGCAGCACCACTTCCATGGTGATGGGGAGGTGGTCTGACAGCGGATAGTCCAGCACCTCCGCCGAACGGACCTTCAACGAGGAGGACACGAGGATGTGGTCGATATTGCGCCGCGGGCGCCAGCTCGGGTAGGTGGGCAGGTCGTGAAGCGGCTCGCGCAGGTCCGTGTGCCCGCATAGCAACTGCAGCTCCGGGCTGTCCGACAGGCAGTTGAGATCGCCCATGACGATGGTGTGCCGGTTGCGGTTGACCAGCTCGGCGATGTAGGCGAGCTGACGCAGCCGCGCACGCCGGCCCAGGGCCAGGTGCAGCAGCACCACGTCCAGGCTTTCTCCCGGACCGCCGAAGCGCAGGATCAGCGCCCCCCGGCCCGGGATCATGCCCGGGAGCTTGTGTGCGCGCACCTCCAGGGGCCGGAAACGCGAGAGCACCCCGTTGCTGTGCCTGGCGATGCGGCCGATGCGGCGGTTGGTCTGGAAATGCCAGTAGGGAAAGCCCGCGGCTTCGGCGAGGAAACCGGTCTGGTTGACGAAACCACTGCGCAGGCTGCCGGCGTCAATCTCCTGGAGGCCGACGATGTCGAAGCCGCGCACGATCTCGCCGATGCGCTCGAGATTCCCGGCGCGGGAATCGTGGGGCAGCACGTGGCGCCACCCGCGGGTGAGGTAGTGATGGTAGAAACGCGTCTCGATGCCGGTCTGGATGTTGTAACTCATCAGCCGCAACACGCTCCCCCCGGCCGTCCCGGCGGGCGGGGGGACGCGTGCTGCAGGCTCTGCGGCATCCACGCTCAATCGCCGGAGCGCTCGCGCTCCACGAGGTAGCTGGCGACGTCGAGCATACCCGCCTGGCCGCCGGCGGCGCGCACGTCGATCACGTACTGCCCGGCCACGGTCAGCGTCGGAGTGCCCTGGATCCGGTACTCTCGGGCCAGGCGCTCGGCGCGGCGCATCTTCATGGTCACCGCGAAGGAGTCGAACGCGTCCAGCGCCTTGTCCCGGTCCACACCGAGCTCGCCGTAGAAGTCAGCGATGTCCTCCGGGCTGGAGAAGCGCCGGCCGTCCTCGTGGATGGCCTTGAACACGGCGTCGTGGGTCGTGTCGAGCACGCCGAGCACCTGGGCCACGTAAAACGCCTTGGCGAGCAGCTTCCAGGAGTCGCGGCCGAAGCTCACCGGCACGTGCTCCAGCGCGATCCTGTCACCCATGCGCTCCTGCCAGTCGGCGAGCAGCGGATGGAAG
>NZ_WNXE01000047.1:4928-20381 GCF_010993615.1 Arhodomonas sp. KWT
CTGCAGGCCGGCACGTTACGCTCCGGCACGCCACCACGCCAGATGTGCTCGCCCTGATCGGCCAGGGACTTGTCGGCGGCGTTGACCTCCATGGAGAGGGAGGAGAAGTACGCCGCGAGATCCTGCATGTCCTGATCGGAGAGGTTCGCCACCTGCCCGGCCATGATGGCGTTCTGCCGCTCGCCGCTCTTGAAGTGCTTGAGCTGGGCGTAGACGTAATCGGCATGCTGACCCGCCAGGTTCGGGAACTGCGGGCTGTTGCTGTTACCGTCCGGACCGTGGCAGGCCGCACAGGCCCCGGCCTTGGACTTGCCCGCCTGGGGATCGCCCTCCGCGTGCGCGAGGCCGCCCGCGAGCAGTAGGAGCGAGGCGAACACGGCTAGCAACCGGCTGTTGATCATGATGCAGCTTTCTCCTATACCGGCTGGACTCGTCCGGGGGTGCGGGTAGTCGACCGGTTCACCTGCACGATATGGCGCTCCGGGCCCCCGGGAAAAGGCACGGGACGTTATACCAGCCGCCCCCCGAGGGGTCAATTTGGCGCCGTGGCGCCCGTGCTGCGCATCTGCGACAATCCCGCCCCGTCACGCCGTCGCCGGCAACCGTGGAACCTGGCATGAATCCGCTCTACCGCAAGGCCCGCTTCCTGCTGAGCGCGCCGGACGTCACGCACCTGCCACCGGACTCCGGGGCCGAGGTCGCCTTCGCCGGACGCTCCAACGCCGGCAAGTCCAGCGCCATCAACACCCTCACCGGGCAGAAGTCACTGGCACGCACCAGCAAGACGCCGGGGCGGACCCAGGCGATCAATGTCTTCCCGCTGAACGACGAGGGCACACTGCGGCTCATAGACCTCCCCGGCTACGGCTACGCCAAGGTTCCCCAGCGCGTGCGCGTGCACTGGCAGGAGGCACTGCCGCGCTACTTTGCCGAGCGCGTGAGCCTGCGCGGGCTGGTGGTGATCATGGATGTGCGCCACCCGCTGACCGACTACGACCGGCAGATGCTCGAGTGGTGCATCCAGGCGGGACTGCCGGCGCACGTGCTGCTCACCAAGGCGGACAAGCTCAAGCGCGGCCCGGCGATGAACACCCTGCAACGGGTGCGCGCCGCGCTCGACCGCGACTACCCCGAGACCAGCGCACAGCTGTTCTCGGCGGCGAAGGCCACCGGCGTGGACGAGCTGCACGCCCGACTGGACGAATGGCTCACGGACGCCGGTGACGCGGAAGTGCCGGAACCCGGATAAAGGGGTCACCGCACTTTGCCGGGAAGAGCTCGCCGGTGGTGAGCGGGAAGCAGGCACTGTCGCCGGCCTCCATCGACCGCAGGCCTGTTCATGGCCGCGATGACACCGGCATCCGGCACGTTCCGCATGGCCGCAGGTGGTGCCCGACATCCGTGCGGGACGTTGCACGCCTGCGGCGCACAACCTACGCGGGGGCCTGCCGACGGGCACCCGGCGCCCCCTGCCCGTGCATGCCGGGCGACACCGCCGTGGCTGTCGGTTGCCGGGAACGACCGACGTACCCGGGATCGCGGCGGTTCGGCCCCTCCCTTGGGTCGGCTGCTCCCGGCAGCCGACGTCGCGCCGAATCTGCCATCGACCGGTTGCTCGAAGGCAATCGACAATCACGGGTACAAAAATAGCGGTTACAGGGGAACCCGCCGGCCCACGGAAGGGGAGAGCGGTCGAGCGTTCGTGCGGACCGGACGCCACAGGCGCGCGACACCCCCGCCCCAGCGACGGGCCCCGGCATGCGGGGCGACACACCACCGCGACCGTCGGTTGCCGCGCGTAGTCGACCGATCCGGGATCGGGGTTGTCCGGCGACGCCGGCGGCATGGAGGAGCTCCCCGGCCCCGTACATAAATGCCCGAAAATAAAAGACCCCGAGCACCATGGGGGATGGCGGCTCGGGGCAAGCGACCCGGGCTTGGGGGCAGGACCGGGCCGGTAGAGGCTCACGCACCCGTGGGAATGGGTGAGACGTGAGCCGCGCCGGGCACTGGCGCACTTGTAATGACAGCACATCCACGCCGGGGTTCCAGCGCGCCGCGACGGTTTTTCACGCCACTTGTCGGAATCGCGCGACCGCCCGGAGCGGATGCCGTCAGTGCGCCGCCTCCCAGCTCTCGCCCACGCCGACATCCACCTCCAGGGGCACGTTCAGCGCCGCCGCCTGGCGCATCGCCTCGCTGACCCGCTCCGCCACCGCGTCGGTCTTGGCCTCGGGCACCTCGAAGACCAGCTCGTCGTGCACCTGCATGACCATGTACACGTCGTCGTGCTCGCGGCCGAGCCAGTCGTCCACCACGATCATGGCGCGTTTGATGATGTCCGCGGCGGTGCCCTGCATGGGCGCGTTGATGGCGGTGCGCTCGGCGTACTGGCGGCGCTGGCCGTTGCGGCTGTTGATCTCCGGGAGGTAGAGCCGCCGGCCGAAGACGGTCTCGACGTAGCCCTGCTCCCGGGCCTGCTCCCGGGTGCGCTCCATGAACGCGCGCACACCGGGGTAGCGCTCGAAGTAGCGGTCCACGTAGGTCTGGGCGTCGGCGCGCTCGATGCCGAGCTGGCGGGCCAGGCCAAAGGCGGACATCCCGTAGATCAGCCCGAAGTTGATCGCTTTGGCGGCGCGGCGCTGCTCGTCGGTCACCGCCGCGGGCTCGGCACCGAAGACCTCGGCGGCGGTGGCGCGGTGGATGTCCGCGCCCTCGGCGAACGCCCGGGTGAGCCCCTCGTCGCCGGAGAGGTGGGCCATGATGCGCAGCTCCACCTGGGAGTAGTCCGCGGCCATCAGCCGGCAGCCCTCCCGGGGTATGAACGCCCGGCGGATGCGCCGGCCCTCCGGCGTGCGCACCGGGATGTTCTGGAGGTTCGGGTCCGAGGAGGACAGCCGCCCGGTGGCGGCCACCGCCTGGTGGAAGGAGGTGTGCACCCGGCCGGTGCGCGGGTGGATCAGTCGCGGCAGCTTGTCGGTGTAGGTCGACTTGAGCTTGGCCAGGCCCCGGTGCTCGAGGATCAGCCGCGGGAGCTCGTGGCCGCGGGCGGCGAGCTCCTCGAGCACCGACTCCGCGGTGGAGGGCTGGCCCTTGGGGGTCTTCTGCAGCACCGGCAGGCCCTGGCGCTCGAAGAGGATCTCCTGGATCTGCTTCGGCGAGGAGAGGTTGAACTCGCCGTCCGCGGCATCGAAGGCCTGGCCCTCGATGGTGGCCATCTGCTCGGCGAGCTCGCCGCTCTGGCGCGCGAGCAGCTCGCGGTCGACGCGCACGCCGGTGCGCTCCATGCGCGAGAGCACCGGTAGCAACGGCATCTCGATGTCGCGGAACACCGCGGCCGGACCGGGCAGCGCCTCCAGGCGCGGCCACAGGGTCTCGTGCAGGCGCAGGGTGATGTCCGCATCCTCGGCGGCGTAGTCGGTGGCGGTGGCCACCTCGACCTGGTCGAAGGTCAGCTGCTTGGCGCCCTTGCCGGCGACCTCCTCGAACTTGATGGTCCGGTGGCCGAGGTATTTCTGCGCCAGCGAGTCCATGTCGTGGCGGGTCGCCGTGGAGTCGAGGCAATAGGACTCCAGCATGGTGTCGAAGCGCACGCCCCGCAGGGTGATGCCGTAGCGGGCGAGCACGGACATGTCGTACTTGAGGTTCTGGCCCACCTTGGCGTGGCTGTCGTCCTCGAGCAGCGGGCGCAGGCGCTCCAGCACCGTCTCGCGGGGGAGCTGGCCGTCGGCGTCGTCCGTGCTGTGGGCCACCGGCACGTAGGCGGCCTCCCCCGGGGTAACGGCGAAGGACAGGCCGACGATGGCGGCATCCATGTAGGCGAGGCTGTCGGTCTCCAGGTCGAAGGCGAAGCACTCCGCCGCCTCCAGCCGCCGCAGCCACGCGTCAAGCGCGGGCTCGTCGCGCACGCACTGGTAATCGGCCTTGTCCGCGCCGCGCGCATCCCCGTCCTCCGCCTCCGGGGCGTCGGCGAGCAGCTCGTCGAGCCAGCGGCCGAACTCGTAGCGGCGGTACAGCTCGGCAAGCCGGGCGGTGTCCGGCTCGCCGCGGCCGATGGTCTCCGGGCGGACATCCAGCGTCAGGTCACAGCGGATGGTCGCGAGATCCCGTGAGAGGAACGCCTGCTCACGGTTGGCCTCCAGCTTGGCGCCGAGGCCCTTGGCCCCGCGGACCTTCACCTCGGCGACCTCGTCGAGGCGGGCGTAAAGGGCGTCCAGGTCGCCGAAGTGGGCGAGCAGGGCCACCGCGGTCTTCGGGCCCACGCCGGGGACACCGGGGATGTTGTCCGAGGTATCGCCGACCAGGGCGAGGTAGTCGATGATCTGCCCGGGGGTGACGCCGAACTTCTCCTCCACGCCGGCGACGTCCAGCACCGTGCCGGACATGGTGTTGAGCAGGGTCACGTGCTCGCTGACCAGCTGCGCCATGTCCTTGTCGCCGGTGGAGACCAGCAGGCCCCGGCCCGCCGCGTGGGCCTGGGCCGCCAGCGTGCCGATGACGTCGTCCGCCTCCACGCCGGCGATCTCGATGTGCGGCAGCCCCATGGCCTCGACGATCTCCGCGAGGGGCTGGCGCTGGCTGCGCAGGTCGTCGGGCATGGGCGGGCGGTTGGCCTTGTATTCCTCGAAGAGCTCGTCGCGGAAGGTCCGCCCCGGCGCGTCGAAGACCACCCCCACCGGGCTGTCCGGATACTCCGCGAGGAGCTTGCGCAGCATGTTCACCACGCCGTAGATGGCCCCGGTCGGGGTGCCGTCCGCGGTGGAGAGGGGCGGCAGCGCATGGTAGGCGCGGTAGAGGTAGGACGAGCCGTCCACCAGGATGAGGGGAGGGTGGTCACTCATGCGCGTTCCCGTTCGGCGGTCGTATCATGGAGGCCATATGGTACAAGAGCGCACCCGGGGTTACAGTGAAGGCGCGGCGCCGGCCGGCGCCGCTGCCGGCCGCCGATGGCCGGACACCCATGGGCCCGGATGCGGGGAGAGGCGATCTTGACGCACAAGCGATGGGAATCCCTCGAGCAGCGTGAACGCTCCCAGGTCAACGACTCCGTGATGACCCGGGAGTCGTGGAAGATCTTCCAGATCATGGCGGAGTTCGTGGAGGGCTTCGAGCGGCTGGCCCGCATCAAGCCGTCGGTGAGCATGTTCGGCTCGGCGCGCACCCCGCCGGACAACCCGCGTTACCGCCTCGCCGAGGACATCGCCCGCGCCCTCTCGGACGCCGGCTTCTCGGTGGTCAGCGGCGGCGGCCCCGGGATCATGGAGGCCGCCAACAAGGGGGCGTTCGCCGGCAAGTCACCGAGCATCGGCCTCAACATCCAGCTGCCGCAGGAGCAGGTAGGCAACCCCTACCAGGACATCGCGCTGAACTTCCGCCACTTCTTCTCGCGGAAGGTGATGTTCGTCAAGTACGCCTCTGCGTACGTGGTCCTGCCCGGCGGCTTTGGCACCCTGGACGAGCTCGCCGAGATCCTCACGCTGGTGCAGACCGGCAAGACCCGGCGGATCCCGATCATCCTGGTCTGTGCCGATTACTGGCGCGGCCTGGTGGACTGGTTCCGGGACAGCCTGATCGCCGAGGGCACCATCAACCCGGACGACATGGATCTGTTCCAGATCATCGACGAGCCGCAGGCCGTGGTGGACGCCATCTTCGACCACTACGAGAATCGCGGCTTCGAGCCGTCCCAGGCGGAGACGGACATCCTCCTCGACCTGTAAACAAGGAGCGCGCATGCGTGCATTCTGGCCCGCCCTGCTGATCGCCGCCGCCGTGTTCGCCGGCGCGGCCCACGCCGCTGACGAGCAGGGCAAATCCAAGCCGAACATCGTCGCCCCGCCGCCGCCGGAGGCGCTGACCAAGGGCGAGGAAATCGAACCGGGCGTGCAGATCATCTCCCGCCCCTGGGCGGAGATCCGCGAGTACAGCGTCAACGGGCGCGTCTACGCGGTGCGTATCGATCCGCGCACGGGCCCCGCCTACTACCTCTACGACAGCAACGGCGACGGCCGCCTCAACGACCGCCCGCCGGAAAACCTGGACGCCCCGGACATCCACCGCTGGGAGCTGCTGCGCTGGTAGACTGCTGCGTTGCAGCTTGACGCCTTGCGGACCGCTCGCTAGCGTTGGCCGCTCGATTGGTCCGACCAGCGCGCGTGCGCCCGCGTGCCGATCCACGACGGGCACGGCTGCTGGCAGCGGGATAACGACA
Source organism: Arhodomonas sp. KWT (assembly GCF_010993615.1). Lineage (NCBI taxonomy): Bacteria > Pseudomonadati > Pseudomonadota > Gammaproteobacteria > Chromatiales > Ectothiorhodospiraceae > Arhodomonas > Arhodomonas sp. KWT. The sequence continues at coordinate 11,140 of NZ_WNXE01000047.1, forward strand.
ATCGGCGGGGCGTACCCACCCGGTCCACCCGCCAGCAAGGGAGCCTGAATGCGGTTTCTGCTCAGAATCGCCGGGGGGATCGACTGCCTCAACCGCTGGATAGGCCGTGCGGTCTACTGGCTCGCCCTGGCGATGATCCTCATCGGCGTATACAACGCCTCGGTACGCTACCTCGGTTCTTACATCGGCGAGAACCTCGCCTCGAACGCCTACCTCGAGGCGCAGTGGTACCTGTTCGGGATCGTCTTCCTCCTCGGCGCCGGGCACACGCTCTCCAGCGACGGCCACGTCCGCGTGGACGTCCTCTACGGCCGGCTCTCCGAGCGCGGCAAGGCATGGGTGGACTTCCTCGGCAGCGTGCTCTTCCTGATCCCCTTCTGCATGCTCGTGATCTGGCTGTCCACCAAGTGGGCGGCACTGTCCTGGCAGACCTGGGAGAGCTCGGGCAACCCCGGCGGACTGGCCCGCTACCCGATCAAGACGGTGGTACCCGTGGCCTTCGTGCTCCTCCTCCTCCAGGGGTTCTCGCAGGCGGTCAAGTCGGGGGCAGTGCTCACCGGCCACCGCAAACGGCTGTTCGACGACAGCGAAGCGGCCGAGGGTGAGGACGAGGCGACCCACGGGACGGACGTGCCATGATCATTGAGTATTACGCCGGGTTCCTGTTCCTCGTCGCGCTGGTGTTCATCTTCTCCGGCTACCCGGTGGCCTTCGCGCTGGCCGGCGCGGCCATGGCCTTCGTCCCCGTCGGTTTCTGGGCCGACGCCTTCGGACCCAACCTGCTCACCGCCCTGCCCCAGGGGATCTTCTCCATCATGGAGAACTACACCCTGCTGGCGGTGCCGTACTTCATCTTCATGGGCACCATGCTGGAGCGCTCCGGCCTGGCCGAGGACCTGCTCAAGACCATGGGTCAGCTTTTCGGCCCGGTTCGCGGCGGACTCGCACTGTCGGTGATCGTCGTAGGCACGCTGCTCGCCGCGGCCACCGGCGTGGTCGGCGCGACGGTAGTCGCCATGGGCCTGATCTCGCTGCCGGTGATGCTGCGCTACGGCTACTCGCGCAGCCTCTCCACCGGCGTGATCGCCGCGTCGGGCACACTCGGGCAGGTGATCCCGCCGAGCATCGTGCTGATCGTGCTCGCCGACCAGATCGGCGTGTCCGTGGGCGACATGTTCCGCGGCTCGCTGCTGCCCGGCGTGGCACTGGCGTGCATGTACGCGATCTACGCCGGCGCGGTCGCCACCCTGCGGCCGGCGGCGGCGCCGGCGCTGCCGCCGGAGGACCGCCCCGACAATATCCCCGCGCTGCTGCTGCGGGTCGGGTTCGTGATGATCCCGCCGCTGGTGCTGATCGTGGTGGTGCTCGGGACCATCTTCGCGGGCATCGCCACGCCCACCGAGGCGGGCGCGTTCGGTGCGGTCGGCGCGATGGTGCTGGCCGCGCTCAACCGCCGCCTGACCCTGACCGCGCTCAACGGCACCATGCAGTCCACGGCCAAGCTCACCTCCATGGTGATCTTCATCCTGGTGGGCTCGCGGGCGTTCAGCCTGGTGTTCCGGGGCTTCTACGGCGACATGTGGATCGAGGACCTGCTCACCAACCTGCCCGGCGGCGAGATCGGCTTCCTGATCATCGCCAACCTGGTGGTCTTCGGCCTGGGCTTCTTCATCGACTTCTTCGAGATCGCTTTCATCGTGCTGCCGCTGCTGGTGCCGGCAGCCGCCCGGCTGGACATCAATCTGGTCTGGTTCGGCGTGATCATCGCCATGAACCTGCAGACCTCGTTCCTCACGCCGCCGTTCGGGTTCTCGCTGTTCTACCTGCGCGGCGTCACCCCGGCGAACGTGCGCACCACCGAGATCTACCGCGGCGTGGTGCCGTTTATCGCGATACAGATCATCGCCCTGACGCTGGTCATCGTGTTCCCGTCACTGGTGACGTGGCTGGTGCCGTACTCAGGCTACTGACGCGGCCATCCGAGGGGGGTGGCCGCACAACAACCCGACGAGGAGAGCTCTCATGAAACGTCGTGACTTCGTCAAGTCCGCCGGTGCCGGCGCGGTGGCCGGCGCCGCCGCCGTCGGCGCCCCGTACGTCCACGCCCAGGGCCCGCGCATCCGCTGGCGCATGGCCACGAGCTGGCCGACCAGCCTCGAGACCCTCTACGGCGGCGCCGAGGACTTCTGCAAGCGCCTGTCCATGCTCACCGAGGGCCGCTTCGACGTACGCACCTACGCCGCGGGCGAGCTCGTCGGCGGCCTCCAGGTCCTCGACGCCTGCCAGTCCGGCACCGCGGAGATGGGCCACACGGCGTCCTACTACTACGTAGGCAAGGAGCCGACCCTGGCGCTGGACACCGCCATTCCCTTCGGCATGACCACCCGCATGCAGAACGCGTGGATGTACTACGGCGGCGGCAGCGAGCTGCTGAACAACGAGGTCTTCTCGAACTTCAACATCAAGGCCTTCCCCGGCGGCAACACCACCACGCAGATGGGCGGCTGGTTCCGCAAGCGTGTCGACGGCCTGGCCGACCTCAAGGGCCTGAAGATGCGCATCCCCGGCTTCGGCGGCAAGATCATGTCCAGCCTCGGGGTCAACGTGCAGACCCTCGCGGCCGCGGAGATCTATCCGGCGCTGGAGCGCGGCGTGATCGACGCCACCGAGTTCGTCGGCCCCTACGACGACGAGCGTCTGGGCTTCTGGCAGGTCGCCAAGAACTACTACTATCCGTCCTGGTGGGAGCCGAGCGCCATGTTCTCGATCTACGTGAACAAGGACGCCTACGACAAGCTCCCGGACTCCTACAAGGAGGCGATCCGGATCGCGGCGGCCGACTCCAACGTGCGCATGGTCGCCCACTACGACTATCTCAACCCCATCGCGCTCAACAAGCTCGTCGAGCGGGGCGTGAAGCTGCGCAAGTTCAGCGACGAGATCATGGCGGCGGCGCAGAAGAACGCCTTCGAGATGTACGAGGGCATGGCCGCGGAGAACAAGACCTGGGCCAAGGTCTACAAGCACTGGAAGGACTTCCGCGACAGCCAGTACGCCTGGCACGGCACCAACGAGCTCGCCTACACGGACTTCGCACTGCGCCGTGTCGACACCTCCAAGCTCGGCCTGGAGACCGACGACTCCTGAGCCACGCCCCCGGCGGGGCCCCTTGCGGGCCCCGCCGCCTGCCTTCCCGCCCCTCACTCCGGCACCCCCTCCCATTGATGGTTGACTTTGGCTGCACACGCGGCCAGTTTTATGTGTAACCAATCACGGCGACTAATTGTCGACCAGATTGAAAGAATAATAGAGACAACCTGTCACCCAGAGAGACAACAATTGTGCGCCGCACCCGCGGCCACCGGAGGAGAGCCATGAACGCCCGCGTACCCCGCAACGGGATTACCACTCCCTGTTCGCCATGTTCCGAACCATTCCCGGACCACAACTGGGGACAACATGGCATGCATCATGCTTACTTTTACGGGCAGACCTCGTAGACAACTGGACGAACGCACTGAAACGGGCACACTAACGGATGGCTGCACCAGCCGTGGGCACCCGTATCACCAGTGCGGGGCATAACGGGGCACGAAACGGGGAGCACACTCGATCATGAATGCAACGGCGCATGACGCCGCGGACCGGCCCGTGATACCGCGTCTGGAGCTGGAGGGCGTGACCAAGCGCTTCCCGGGCGTGGTGGCCAACGAGGACGTCGACCTCCGGGTGATGCCCGGGGAGATCCACGCACTGCTGGGCGAGAACGGCGCCGGCAAGAGCACGCTGGTGAAGTGCATGTACGGCGTTCACCAGCCCGACGAAGGCCGCATCCACTGGGAGGGCGACCCGGTTACCATCGCCACCCCGGCGCAGGCGCGCCACCTGGGCATCGGCATGGTCTTCCAGCACTTCTCGCTGTTCGAGACCCTGACCATCGCCGAGAACATCGCCCTGGGCCTCGAGGACGTGAACGATGATCCGCGCAACCTCGACGACCGCATCGTAGAGGTCTCCGAGCTGTATGGCCTGCCGCTGGACCCGCGACGCACCGTGCTCAAGCTCTCCGTGGGCGAGCGCCAGCGCGTGGAGATCGTGCGCTGCCTGCTCCAGCACCCCGGACTGCTGATCATGGACGAGCCCACCTCGGTGCTCACGCCGACCGAGATCGAGCGGCTGTTCACGACCCTGCGCCAGCTCCGTGACGAGGGCATCAGCATCCTCTACATCAGTCACAAGCTCGCCGAGATCCAGCAGCTCTGCGAGTCGGCGACGGTACTCCGCCACGGGCGCGTCTCCGCCCACTGCGACCCCCGCGAGGAGACGCCGCACTCACTCGCGGAGATGATGATCGGCAGCGAAATCCCCCGCGCCGAGCGTCCGGCGAGTACCCCCACACCGGCGCCGGTGCTCCGCCTCGACGGGCTCTCACGACCCACCGACGACCCCTTCGGCGTGAGCCTGGTGGACATGAACCTGGACGTGCACGGCGGCGAGGTCATGGGTATCGCCGGGGTGTCCGGCAACGGCCAGGCGGAGCTGATGCGGCTGCTCTCCGGCGAGGACACCAGCGGGGATCCCACCCGCATCCGCCTCGGCGACGAGGCCGTGGGCGGCCTCGACCCCGCCGAGCGCCGCCGCCGCGGTATCGCCTTCGTGCCGGAGGAACGTCTCGGCCGAGGCTCCGTGCCGGACATGGACCTGGTGGAGAACACCCTGCTCACCGGCGCCTACCAGGGTCTTGTGGGACGAGGCTTCATCCGTTTCGCCCGTGCCCGGCAGCTGGCCGAACGCATCCGCGAGCGCTTCGACGTGCGCACGCCGAGCGTGGATGCCCAGGCGCGCAGCCTCTCCGGCGGCAACCTGCAGAAGTTCATCGTCGGCCGCGAGATCGAGCAGCACCCGCGGGTACTGATCGCGGGCCAGCCCACCTGGGGCGTGGACGTGGGCGCCGCCGCGGCCATCCACCAGGCGCTGGTGGACCTGCGCGCGCAGGGCTGCGCCCTGCTGGTCTTCTCCGAGGACCTGGACGAGCTCTTCGAGATCAGCGACCGGGTGGCGGTGATCTTCAACGGCCACCTGTCGCCGGCGAAACCGGTGGCGGAGACGTCCTACGAGGAGGTCGGCCGCTGGATGGGCGGACTGTTCCCGGGCGCGGACGGCGGCTCGACGCGGGAGGGCGCGCATGATGTCGCTTAAGTTCGAGAAACGCCCCGAGCCCTCCCGGGCCATGCTCTACGCGGCGCCGCTGATCGCCGGCGCGCTGACCCTCGCCTTCGGGCTGGTGATCTTCGCCGCCCTCGGCAAGGCCCCGCTCAACGCCTTCTACGTGTTCTTCATCCAGCCCGTGAACAGCCTCTACGGGCTCGGTGAGCTCACCATCAAGGCCGCACCGCTGATCCTGATCGCCGCGGGCCTGACCGTGGGCTTCCGCGCCGGTGTGTGGAATATCGGCGCCGAGGGCCAGCTGGTGCTCGGCGGCATCTGCGGCGGTACCGTGGCGCTGGTCTTCCACGGCGTCGACGCCTGGTGGGTGCTGCCGCTGATGCTCCTCGCCGGCACCCTCGGCGGCATGGCCTGGGCGGCGATCCCCGCGCTGCTGCGCACGCGCTTCAACACCAGCGAGATCCTGGTCAGCCTGATGCTGGTCTACGTCGCCGAGCTGCTGCTGGTCTACCTGGTCAACGGGCCGCTTCAGAACCCGGAGGGCTTCGGCTTCCCCGAGTCCCGGCTGTTCAGCGAGTCCGCCACCTGGTCGCCACTGATCGAGGGCATCCGCATGAACCCCTCGTTCCTGATCGCCCTGGGTGCGCTTGTGGGCCTGTACTTCCTGCTCTCGCGGCTGTATCTGGGCTTCCAGATCCGCACCGCCGGGCTGGCGCCGGACGCCGCCCACTACGCCGGCATCAACGCCTCGCGCATGACCTGGCTGAGCCTGCTCATCGGTGGCGGCGCCGCCGGGCTCGCCGGCGTCAACGAGGTCGCCGGCCCTATCGGCCAGCTGCTGCCGGACATCTCGCCGGAGTACGGCTTCGCCGCCATCATCGTCGCCTACCTCGGGCGGCTGCACCCGGTGGGCATCCTGTTCGCCGGGCTGCTCATGGCACTGATCTACCTCGGCGGCGAGAGTGCGCAGATCGCACTGCAGGTGCCGGATTCCGTTACCGGTGTGTTCCAGGGGATGCTGCTGTTCTTCATCCTCGCCGTGGACTTTTTCGTGAATTTCCGCCTACGCATGGCCCGGCGCAGTCAGGAGGGGACGAACTGATGGAGATCGCGGGCTTCAACATCGTCACCTGGCTTGCGGCGACGCTGGTCATGGGCACGCCGCTGGTGCTCGCCGGCCTCGGCGAGTTCCTCGCCGAGAAGACCGGGGTGCTCAACCTCGGCACCGAGGGCATGATGCTGGTGGGGGCGGTGAGCGGCTTCATCGCCTTCGTCGAGACCGACAGCCAGATTGCCGGCTTCGCCGTGTCCATGCTCGCCGGGGCGGCGATGGCATCGCTGTTCGCGCTGCTCACCCAGACCTTCCGCGCCAACCAGGTCGCCTCCGGACTCGCGCTGACCATCTTCGGCGTCGGCCTGTCGGCGTTCATGGGCCGGCCCTACGAGGGCGAAGGCATCCAGGGCCTGGCCAAGCTGCACATCCCGCTGCTCTCCGACATCCCGGTGCTCGGGCCGATCCTCTTTCAGCAGGACCCGATGGTCTACCTCAGCATCGCGATCGGCGCGGCGGTGATCTATTTCACCTACCATACCCGGGCAGGGCTGGTGATGCGCGCGGTGGGCGAGTCACCGGAATCGGCACACGCGATGGGCTACCGGGTGATCGGCATCCGCTACCTGGCGGTGCTCTCCGGCGGTGCCCTGGCCGGGCTCGGCGGGGCGTACATGTCGCTGGTCGAGCCCCACCTCTGGGTGGAGGGGCTGGTCGCCGGGCGCGGCTGGATCGCGGTGGCGCTGGTGGTCTTCGCCTCCTGGCGCCCGGGGCGCGTGATGGCGGGGGCCTACCTGTTCGGCGGCATCACGCGGCTGGGCTTCGAGCTGCAGGGGCTGGGCGTGCCCATCCCCTCGCAGGCGCTCTCCAGCCTGCCCTATATCGCGACCATCGTGGTACTGGTCATACTCTCGCGGGACCGGACGAAGCTGCGGCTCAACCGCCCGGCCTCGCTCACCAAACCGTTCTTCGCCACCGGCTGACGGCGGTGCCGCGGCCGACGACGCATCATCAGGAGGGCAATCCATGCGACACGGCAGACTCAAACGGGCGCTGCTCGCGCTCACCACCGGGCTGACCGCGGCGGCATTCTCCACAGCCACGCTGGCCGCCTCGGACGGCATCGACCTGAAACCCAAGGACCACATCAAGGTGGGCTTCGTCTACGTCAGCCCCATCGGTGACGCGGGCTGGTCGTACCAGCACGACCAGGGCCGCAAGGCCATGGAGGAGCGGCTGGGCGACAAGGTCACCACCCAGTTCGTGGAGAACGTGCCCGAGGGCGCGGACGCCGAGCGCGTGATCCGCCAGCTCGCCTCCGGCGGCGCGGACCTCATCTTCACCACCTCGTTCGGCTACATGAACCCGACGATCAAGGTCGCCAAGCGGTTCCCGAACACGGTCTTCGAGCACGCCACCGGCTACAAGCGGGCCAAGAACGTCGGCACCTACATGCCCCGGCTCTACGAGGGCCGCTACCTCGCGGGCATGATCGCCGGCGAGATGACCGAGACGAACAAACTCGGCTTCGTCGCCGCCTTCCCGATCCCGGAGGTCGTCCGCGCGATCAACGCCTTCACCCGCGGCGCCCGTTCGGTGAACCCGGACGCGACGGTCAACGTCATCTGGATCAACGCCTGGTACGACCCGGCCAAGGCCCGCCAGGCGGCGGAGACCCTGATGGATCAGGGCGCGGACGTGGTGACCCACCACACCGACTCCCATGCGGTGGTGCAGGCCGCCGCGGAGCGGGACAAGTACGCCATCGCCTACCACTCGGACATGTCCAAGTACGGCGGCGACAGCCAGCTCACCGCGGTGGTCCACCAGTGGGGCGATTTCTACACCAAGCGCGCCCGCGAGGTGCTCAACGGCACCTGGACCTCCCGCGACGTCTGGGGCGGCATCGCCTCGGGCATGGTCGACCTCGCCGAGCTCAGCAGCGACGTCCCGGATGACGTACGCCAGGAGGTGATGAAGGCCCGGGAGGCGATCGTCAACGGCGAGCTCCAGCCCTTCGGCGGCCCGGTGGTCGCGAAGGACGGCAGCGTCAAGGCGAAGGAGGGCGAAACCCTCTCCGACGAGGCACTGCTGAAGATGGACTACTACGTCGAGGGCGTCGCCTCCAAGCTGCCCAAGAAGTAGCCCCCACGGGGACGGGGTCTACCCCCGTCCCCGCTGTCCCTTCCGTACCCGCCGTGCCCCCGCATCCGGCGACCGGGCACGGCACCGCCTTGAGAAGGTCAGGCCCAGGCTCCAGGCAATCCCTCATCGGAAATCCGGTCGGGACAAGGGCAGTAGCCCACCGCCGGGAAAAGCCGCCCGCCGCGCTCAGCAGGCCTGGAGGTTGGCGAAGGAGGCCACCAGCCACTTGGTGCCGGCGGTGTCGAAGTGCACCTGCACCCGCGCGCCGGGGCCGCTGCCCTCGTAGCTGAGCACGGTGCCCTCGCCGAACTTGCGGTGACTCACGCGCTGGCCGAGGTCGAACCCCCCATCCGCGTCGTCGTCGGCCGAGGCGGCAACCGGGCGCTGCACGGCACCGGGGCCGGTCACGGAGAAACGCGCGCGGACCATCTCGGTGAGTTCCGGGGGCAGCTCGCCGACGAAACGCGACGGCAGGGTGTACTCGTCGCGCCCGTGCAGGCGGCGGCGTTCGGCGTGGCTGAGGAACAGCCGCTCGCGGGCGCGGGTCACGCCCACGTAGGCGAGGCGGCGCTCTTCCTCCAGCCGGCCGGGCTCGTCCATGGACATGCGGTGGGGGAACAGCCCCTCCTCCATGCCGGCGAGGAAGACCACCCGGAACTCCAGCCCCTTGGCGGAGTGCAGGGTCATGAGCTGTACGCAGGCCTCGCCATCGTCGCCCTGACCCTCGCCGGCCTCGAGGGCGGCGTGGGCCAGGAACGCGGTGATCGGGGGCATGTCCTCGGCGATCTCGCCCTCCTGCTCGAAGGTGCGCGCCGCGCTGATCAGCTCGTCCAGGTTCTCCAGCCGGTCCCGGGCGCGCTCGGAGCCCTCCTTCTCCAGC
>NZ_WNXE01000480.1:0-1262 GCF_010993615.1 Arhodomonas sp. KWT
GCCGAACCGTTTCCTGGCGATCGTGCCCGCGGCCCTCACCGAGGAGATCGCGATGGCCGTGCGGGACCACGTCCGGGAGTGGATCGCCGAACGCGGACAGCAGACGGTCGGCAGGCTGCTGGAAACCGCCGGACTCGACCCGTCCGCGACCGCCCATGCCCACAAGCAGATGGTGGAGCAGCTCGACGGTTTCCCCGAGGTCTACTGGAGCGCCGTCGGCTACGACGAGTTGGTGGGAGGCGACGGCGACGCGGCCGTGGACACGACAGCACTGCACGATGCCCTGGCCGCCTTCCTACCGCAGAACGGCGGCGAACCCGGCTTCCTCGGCAGCCGAGCATGGTCCGTACTGCAGCGCCCGGTGGAGATCACGGCCCCGGAAGGCGGCGAGCCGGCGGTGTTCTACCGGCCGAACCCCGGGGTGCTGTACCCGGCGGTGTACGAGCTCGGCGAGCGGGCCATGGGCGCCGCAAAGGCGGTTCGGCCGTTCGACGCGCTCACCCAGAACGGGTATCGCTGCTCCCTCACCGGCGAGACGGAATGGCTGACTCACGACGCGGCGCACCTCGCACTGCCACCCGGACAACGCGATGCGGCCGACACGCTCTGGAGCCGGGTTGCCCGGGCTCGCCCCGCCTGGGCCCGCAAGGGCGAGCACCTGGGGGGCCTGGCCGCCATCAAGCGGCTCTGGCCAACGCTTTTCTGCGAGGAGATCCGGGACGTGCTCGACGCGGACCGGGCGCCGCAGCGGTTCGTGGTCTCGACCCACACCATGGCGCTGAGCACCTCGTTGCGCGCTGCCCGGCCGGACTGGGGCCAATTGAATGCCCAACAACGAGAGACTATCGGGCAGTCACCACGCGCAGCCTTGCCCTACAGCCTCGCCCGTGACCTCCAGAACCGGGAGGATGGCGAGCTGCTTGCTCGTCTCCCGAGTTGGCTCGAGGCTCAGCGCGACCGCGATGACACCGATGGCGATGCTGCTCAGAGTACAGTGAAACGGGTGCTCGGTGGCGAACCGGAGACCTACTACGCGCTGCTGCTCATGGACGGCGACTCCATGGGCAAATGGCTTTCCGGGGACCCGGCGCTGGCCATTCCCTACATCAAGGCCTTTCACCCGAAGGTGGCCACGGGGCTCGAGAAGCGGTTCGCGGGCAACGAGGCCCTGCAGGCGTACCTGCAGGCCCCGCGCGCGGTGTCGCCCGGACGGCACATCGCGATCTCCAGCGCGCTCAACGACTTCTCCAGCGTCATCGCGC
>NZ_WNXE01000481.1:0-1262 GCF_010993615.1 Arhodomonas sp. KWT
GCGCGATGACGCTGGAGAAGTCGTTGAGCGCGCTGGAGATCGCGATGTGCCGTCCGGGCGACACCGCGCGCGGGGCCCGCAGGTAAGCCTGCAGGGCCTCGTTGCCCGCGAACCGCTGCTTGAGTCCTTGGGCCAGTTTCGGGTGGAAGGCGTCGATGTACGGGATCGACAGCTCCTCGTCTCCGGAAAGCCATTTGCCCATGTAGTCGCCGTCCATAAGCAACAGCGCGTAATAGGTTTCCGGCTTGCCGCCGAGCACCTGTTCCACTGTGCGCTGAGCAGCATCGCCATCGGCGTCTTCGTCCTCACGTTGCGCCTCGAGCCAGCTCGGGATGCGGGCGATCAGCGCGCCGTGCTCGCTTTGATGCAGGTGCTTGGCCAGGCGGTGGGGCAGGGCAGCAGGCGGTTCGTTTTCAATAGACTCCTGCTGCTCCGGGGTGAGTGCCTCGACCGAGCACCGGTTGTTCAACAGTGACGTGCTGAGGGCCATGGTATGGGTCGAGACCACGAACCGCCGCGGCGCCCGGTCCTCACCGAGCACGTCGCGGATCTCGCGGCAGAACAGCGTCGGCCAGAGCCGCTTGATGGCGGCCAGTCCGCCCAGGTGCTCACCCTTTCGGGCCCAGGCCGGGCGTTTCCGGGCAATCCGGCTCCAGAGCGTGTCGGCCGCATCGCGTTGTCCGGGTGGCAGCGCGAGGTGTGTCTCGTCGTGAGTCAGCCATTCCGTCTCGCCGGTGAGCGAGCAGCGATACCCGTTCTGTGTGAGCGCGGCGAACGGCCGGACGGTCTTGGCGGCGCCCATGGTTCGTTCGCCGAGCTCGTAGATGGCGGGATACAGGACCCCGGGGTTCGGCCGGTAGAACACTGCTGCCTCACCGGCCTCGGGATCGGTGATCTCCACCGGACGCTGCAGTACGGACCAGGCCTGGCTGCCAAGGAAGCCGGGTTCGCCGCCGTTCTGCGGGAGGAAGGCGGTCAGGGCGTCGCGCAGGGCCGTCGTGTCCACGGCTGCATCGCCGTCGCCTCCCGCCAACTCGTCGTAGTCGACGGCGCTCCAGTACACCTCCGGGAAGCCATCGAGCTGCTCGCCCATCTGCGTGTAGGCATGAGCGTCCGCGGACGGGTCGAGTCCGGCGGTCTCCAGCAGCTTGCCGACCGTCCGCTGTCCGCGTTCGGCGATCCATGCCCGGACGTGGTCCCGCACGGCCATCGCGATCTCCTCGGTGAGGGCCGCGGGCACGATCGCCAGGAAACGGTTCGGC
>NZ_WNXE01000482.1:0-1259 GCF_010993615.1 Arhodomonas sp. KWT
CTGCTCCGGGACACGCTCATCGAGCGCGGCCTGGACTTCCGCATGGAGGCGGTCACCGAGCGCATCCTCGGACGCCGACGGGTAAGCGGGGTGCGCTTCGAGGACGGCACCGAGGTCCGGGCGGACCTGGTGGTGATGGCCGCCGGCATCCGCCCCAACACGGCCCTGGCCCGGGACGCCGGCCTGCACTGCGAGCGCGGCGTGGTGGTGCACGACACCATGCAGACCTTCGATCCGCGCATCTACGCGGTCGGCGAGTGCGTCGAGCACCGCAAGGCCACGTACGGACTGGTCGCGCCGATCTGGGAGCAGGCCCGGGTCTGCGCCAATCACCTGGCCCAGCACCAGATCGGACGCTACGAGGGCTCGGTGGTCTCGACCCAGCTCAAGGTGACCGGCATCGATCTGTTCTCCGCCGGCGACTACGAGGGCGGCGAGGACACCGAGGACATCGTCCTCCAGGACCCGCGGCGCGGCGTCTACCGCAAGCTCGTCGTCCGTGACGACCGCCTGCAGGGCGCCGTGCTGTACGGCGACACCGACGACGGCCCGTGGTACTTCGACCTGATCAAACGCGGCGAGGACATCTCGGAGATCCGCGAGCGGCTGATCTTCGGCCGCGCCCACGCCGAGGGCGGCGGCGATAGCGCCGGCGGACGCGCCGCACTGATGGGCGACGACGAACAGGTCTGCGACTGCAACGGGGTATGCAAGGGCGCCATCGTCGCCGCGGTCCGCGACGACGGGCTGACCAGCCCGGCTGCGGTGATGAAGGCCACCAAGGCCGGCACCTCCTGCGGCTCGTGCAAGTCCCTGGTCGGCGACATCGTCGCCCTCGCCGCCGGCGCCGACGCGGTGACCGAGGACAAGCCGACCCTGTGCGAGTGCACGGCACTCTCCCACGACGAGGTCCGCGAGGCCATCCGCGAGCGCCACCTCACCTCCCCCGCGGCGGTCCGCGAGGCCCTGGGCTGGCAGGAACCGGACGGCTGCTCCAAGTGCCGGCCGGCGCTCAACTACTACTGCATCAGCACCTTCCCGGCCGAGGCCCGGGACGACGCGCAGTCGCGGTTCATCAACGAGCGCGCCCACGCCAACATCCAGAAGGACGGCACCTACTCCGTGGTCCCGCGGATGTACGGCGGCATCACCAACCCGCAGGAGCTGCGCGCCATCGCGGACGTCGCCGAGAAGTTCGAGGTGCCGACCGTGAAGGTCACCGGCGGCCAGCGCATCGACCTGCTGGGGGTGAAGAAGGC
>NZ_WNXE01000483.1:0-1253 GCF_010993615.1 Arhodomonas sp. KWT
GCCGTGTTCGAGCCGATGAAGGCATCCTCGCCGATGACCGTGCGGTGCTTGTTGGCGCCGTCGTAGTTGCACGTGATAGTGCCGGCGCCGATGTTGGCGTCGGCGCCGACCTCCGCGTCGCCAACATACGACAGGTGATTGATCTTGGCGCCCTCGCCGACCCCGGCGTTCTTCGTCTCGACGAAGTTGCCGACCTTCGCCCCCCGTGCCAGCACCGTGCCCGGGCGAAGGCGGGCGAACGGGCCGACATGGGCGGAACCGGCGATCACGGCGCCCTCGATCACGCTGTTCGCCGCGATCTCCACGCCCTCGCCGATTTGGCTGTCGGTGATGGTGCAGTTGGGGCCTATGACCGTGCCGTTGCCGAGGCTCACCTCGCCGATGAACTGGCAGTTCACGTCGATGGTGACGTCCTGCCCGCACCGCAGCTCGCCGCGCACGTCGAAGCGTGCCGGGTCGAGGAGGGTCACGCCCGCGGCCATCAGGCGGTCGGCCTCGCGGCGCTGCCACAGCCGCTCCACCGTGGCGAGCTGGGCGCGGCTGTTCACGCCCAGGACCTCGCCGTCGTCGGCAGTTGCGGTCCCCGCGACGGGCACACCGTCGGCGCGGGCGAGGGCGATCACGTCGGTGAGGTAGTACTCGCCCTGGGCATTGTCAGCGGTGAGACGGTCGAGCCAGCCGCGCAGATGCCCGGCAGGCAGGCACATCACGCCGGTATTCACCTCGCCGATGGCCCGCTGGGCGGCGTCCGCGTCCTTCTCCTCGACGATGCCGGCGACGGCACCGTCCGCATCGCGGAGGATGCGCCCGTAACCGGTCGGGTCGGCCGGGTGGGCGGTGAGCAGCGCGGCACCATCGCCCGCGGCCTCGCAGAGCCGCTGCAGGGTGGTCGTGGTGATCAGCGGCGTGTCGCCGCACAGCACCAGGACGCGGTGACGGTCGTCGATATCCGGCATCGCCTGGCCCACGGCGTGCCCGGTGCCGAGGCGTTGCGCCTGCTCCACCCAGTGCACGTCGGCGTTCGCGAGGGCGTTACGCACGCGCTCGCCGCCGTGTCCGTAGATGACATGGATATCGTCCGGGCCCAGCGCGACGGCGGCATCGATCACCCGGGCCAGCATCGGCCGGCCGGCGACCGGATGGAGCACCTTGGGCAATGCGGAACGCATGCGGGTGCCAGCCCCCGCGGCGAGGATCACAATCGACAGCGGCGCGGTCATCGTCTCGTCCCTCCCGCACAACGAAAAACGCGC
>NZ_WNXE01000484.1:0-1247 GCF_010993615.1 Arhodomonas sp. KWT
TCGGGACGCGTGGGGTTCGACACGGTCGTTGAGACCAGCGACGTGATCAGCCTGCACTGTCCGCTCACGGAGCAGACTCGCGGACTGGTGGACGAGGGCGTTTTGCGGCGCATGCGCCGGGGGGCCATCCTGATCAATACCGCACGCGGTGGCGTGGTCGACGAGGCGGCGCTGCTGCACGCGGTGCGCGAGGGCTGGATCGCCGGCGCGGCGGTCGACGTGCTCGACGGCGAACCGCCGGCGCCGGACCATCCCCTGATTGCCGCCGGGTTGCCGAATCTCATCGTCACCCCGCACTGCGCCTGGGGCAGCCTTGAAGCACGCCAGCGCGTCGTCGAGCAGACCGCGGAGAACGTGGCCGCCTGGCGGGCGGGCCGGCCCGTGCGCGTCGTGGCGCAGCCCCAGCCGTGATCGCGCGGGTCCTGCGGGGCTGGTGGCGCGGTCGCCAGCTGCGCCGCTACGCCGTCGACGACGCGCTCTGGCGGCGGGCGACACACAGTGATTCGGTGCTCGCCGGGCTGGATGCCGGTGAGCGCGTGCGCCTGCGCGAGCTGGCGACACTGTTCCTCGCACGCAAACGCTTCTATGCCGCCGGTGGCGGTGAATTCGTGCCGGAGCAGGCCGTACGCATTGCCGCCCTCGCAGCGGTCCCGGTGCTCGGCCTGGATATCGACTGGTACCGTGGCTGGCAGTCCGTGATCGTCTATCCGTCGGGCTTCCTGGCACGTCACCGCGAGATGGACGAGGCGGGCGTGGTGCATGACGAGGCCCGGGCACTGGCCGGTGAGGCCTGGGACAACGGTCCGGTGATACTGTCCTGGTCCGACGTGGAGGCCGGGGGCCGCCGGGATGGCTGGAACGTGGTCCTCCACGAGCTCGCGCACAAGCTGGACATGCTTAACGGCGAGGCCAACGGCATGCCGCCGCTGCACCGTGGCATGGACCGCCGCGCCTGGACCCGCGCCTTCACCGAGGCCTTCGAGGCGATCAATGCCGCGGTGGAGGCGGGCCGCGACCCGGGCATCGACGATTACGCGGCGACCGACCCGGCGGAGTGCTTCGCGGTATTCAGTGAGACGTTCCTGGAGATGCCGGAGGTGGTGGCGGCCCATTTCCCGGCGGTCCACGAACAGCTCGCGGCCTTCTACCGGCGTACGCCCGCGGAGGCGCACGCCGGACACGGGCCGGCCGGCCATCATGGCGGCCGGAGCGGATCGAGACACGGGGAGTCGAGGTGAACATGGAAA
>NZ_WNXE01000485.1:0-1244 GCF_010993615.1 Arhodomonas sp. KWT
TGGTGGACCGCTGGCCCCGTGGCCCGGTGGACGTGGTCGCGGAGCCGGAGCTGCTACCCTTGGAGAGTGCGAGCGTGGACGCCGTACTCGTGATCCACCAGCTCGAGTTCAGTGAGGATCCGCACCAGCTCCTGCGCGAGGTCGAGCGCGTGCTCGCACCGGAGGGGCACGTCCTGGTACTGGGCTTCAATCCGTTCAGCCTCTGGGGCGTGCGCCGTGTGCTGGCCGGTGTGCGCGGCAGCCGGGCGCCGTGGACGGGACACTACTTCGGGCGCTCGCGCGTGAACGACTGGCTGCGGCTGCTCGGGCTGACCGTGCAGCGCCGCGAGGGCCTGTTCTGCCGCCCGCCGCTGCGCCACACGCGCAGCCTGGAGTGGCTTGCGCCCATGGAGCGGCTCGGGCCACGCTATGCGCGCATTGCCGGCGGGGTAAACCTGACGGTGGCGCAGAAACACGTGGCCGGGATGACGCCGCTGGAGCCGGCGATGCGTCCGCGGCTTCAAGTCATCCGCGGCGGCCTCGCCGGGGCATCGCGCGTGCGGCCCGGCAACAGCGCCGCCCGCGACGCCCGCGGAGGCCCACAGGGGTGAATCGAGTCGAGATCTTTACCGACGGCGCGTGCCGGGGTAACCCGGGGCCCGGCGGCTGGGGGGCGGTGCTGCGCTACGGCGAACACGAGCGCGAGCTCTGGGGCGGCGAGCCCGAGACCACCAACAACCGCATGGAGCTCACCGCCGCCATCGAGGCCCTGGCGAGCCTCAAGCGCCGCTGCGAGGTGGACCTCACCACCGATTCGCAGTACGTCCGCCAGGGCATCACCGAGTGGATGCCCGGCTGGAAGCGCCGCGGCTGGCGCACCAGCGCGCGCAAACCGGTGAAGAACGCCGACCTCTGGCAGCGCCTTGACGAGCTCGCCTCGCAGCACACCGTGCACTGGCACTGGGTGCGCGGGCACACGGGTCACGACGGCAACGAACGTGCCGACGCCCTTGCCAATCGCGGCATCGACGAGCTGCAGGCGCGGGCCTGAGCGCGCGCCGCCCCGTCGGGCGGGCATGTCTCGCACACGACCGGCCGTTCCACGGGGCCGTAGGTCGGCTGCTCGCAGGCAGCCGACGTTGCTCGCGGCGGGTGCGGGCCGTGGATGTTGGCTGCCAGGAGCAGCCAACCTGCGGAAACTGTTGGGATGTCGCACACGGCCTTCGGCCGTGCACGACCTACCCGTTCCGGGAGGCCGTAGCTGG
>NZ_WNXE01000486.1:0-1244 GCF_010993615.1 Arhodomonas sp. KWT
GTCGAGGAGCAGGCGGGCCAGCTCCAGCGGGTGCTCGACGCGGATGCAGCCATGGCTGAACGCGCGCCGGGGGCGGTCGAACAGCGCCCGGGCCGGGGTGTCGTGGAGATAGACCGAGTAGGGGTTGGGGAAGCGGAATACCACCCGTCCCAGGGCGTTGTCCGCTCCCGCCCTCTGGCGCAGCACCACCGCGGGCGGATCGCGCCAGTCGATCGTCGCCGGGTCCAGCGCCCGGCCCTCCGGGGTGAGGACCTGCAGGTGCTCGCGGGCGAGGTAGCCGGGGTCCCGGCGGATGCGGGGCAGCAGCTCAGGCCAGGTGATCGAGGCGGGCACCGTCCAGGTCGGGTTGAACGTCAGGTGCGTGATCCGCGAGCGCAGCGCCGGCGTGCGCCGGTAGGGGGTGCCGACGACGATGCGCGTGTGCCATGGCTTGTGATCCGGGCGGTAGTAGGTCAGGCGATAGCCGGCGATGTCCACCAGCACGAACGAGCGTGGCAGCCCGTGGAGCAGCCAGCGTGCACGCTCCAGGTTGACCCGGATCTGGTCGATGCGCGCGTCCACGTCGACGTTGAGCGCCGCCCGGGTGGCGGTGCCGACGACACCGTCCACGGCGAGGTAATGGTGGCGCTGGAAGTGCCGCACGGCCCCGGCGAGGGCATCGTCGTAGCGTGCCGGGTCCGCGCTGTCCCCCACGGGTGCGCCGGTGACCGCGAGTCGCCGGCGGAGCACGGCGACCGCCGGGGCCCGGTCGCCGGGGTGCAGCGCGGTGTCCAGCGATGGCAGGGCCGGCCAGCCGCCGGCGTCGCGGATCCGGCGATAGTGCGCGAGCGCCGTGCGCAGCCGGTGGTAGGGGGCGTAGTCCGGCCGGGCCCGGGCAAAGGCGGTCTCGAAGTCCAGGGCGTCGACGTCGTCGGACAGGGCGTCCATGTCCGGCGAGAAGGGTGGCAGGGGGACGTCCCAGTCCGCCTCCAGCGATGCCGGGTCGACCTTGCCCCGGTCGAGGTGGCGGAGTGCGGTGAGCAGCAGCCGGGTGACGACGATATCGAAGCGTGCGCGTTCGTCTATCGGGCCATCCCCGGCGTAGGCCCGGCGGTGGGCCGCGACGAGCCGGTCCGCGGCGTAATCCGCAGGCCTCAGGCCGTCGCCCGCCAGGGTGTCGAGTGCGGTCGTGAATGCGGTTACGGCCTCGGGCCGTCGCCAGGCCGGACGAAAGTCCCGGACGGCATAGAACGCCTCGACCCGGG
>NZ_WNXE01000487.1:0-1241 GCF_010993615.1 Arhodomonas sp. KWT
GCGAGCGTGTCGCCGCCGGGGCCATGGACGAGCTCGACGACGATCTCGTGCGCGAGTACCTGACCGTCTAGCGCCCGTATCCCGGCCTGGACGGTCAATTTTCGTCCCGAATCGACAAGACTCAGCGACCGTTTGACGCCAGTGCCATGCCGTTTCATTGAAGCTTCCGGCTTCGAGGCATTGTGGAGAGGCGGCCCACATCCGGCAGTCCTGCAAAGGAGTGCTCCCGTCGTAACCGCCACGACTGCGTCGCCTGCCTCAGAAGGCTCCCGGGCGGGGATGCAGGCTGCCCAGTATCGAGTACCACAGCCGGTCGGCCTCCGCCTTGGGCTACCACAGCCGGTCGGCCTCCGCCTTGGGCTACCACAGCCGGTCGGCCTCCGCCTTGGGCATATCACCGGATTCCATCCTGACCTGAATATAGGGATGCGCCGGATCGGAACCATCGCCCTGCGCGATCATGTTGTACATGCGCCCGGCAGCCTCTCCGGTGGCAACGATGGTCTCTTCCCCCTTGAGGAATCCCAAGTCAATCGGTTCCGCACGCTTCTCGTAGTCGATCAGCCCCCTGGCCAGGAGGTCTTCAAAGAAGTCGCTGTTTTTCTCTCGAGCTCTTTCAGCGAGTCTCTCTGCTTGCCGATCATCGAAATCTGAATGGACAGAATGAACTCGGGATCGTCTTTTGTCATTAAATAGCGTTCCTCCCACTCGTTGCCCGTGGGCGAGGTCTCCGGGATGAAGCCGTACATGATGCAGTAGCACCGCCCCTCGGGCAGGTTCTCCTTGCCGGGCTCGCCGCGGAACTCGATTCGCTCGGCAAACCGCCGGTAATCCGCCGCGTAGGCGTTCTTCAGGGTCCAGGTGCCGATGGGGTCGTGGACGTAGCCAATGGCGAAGTCGTACTTGCCATAGACGAGAATGTGCCCACTGCTGAGCTCAACCACGTCGTTCAACCTGTCCGATGAGAAAAAGAATTCGCTGCCCTGCTCGCCCGCGCGCTTGCGCTCCTCGATTTCGTTATGGACCCGCCTGTCATACCGCTCGTC
Organism: Arhodomonas sp. KWT; assembly: GCF_010993615.1. Lineage (NCBI taxonomy): Bacteria > Pseudomonadati > Pseudomonadota > Gammaproteobacteria > Chromatiales > Ectothiorhodospiraceae > Arhodomonas > Arhodomonas sp. KWT. The sequence continues at coordinate 1,047 of NZ_WNXE01000487.1, forward strand.
ATTCTCGAAGCGGAACTCGATGGTGACGCCGTCGTAGCGGCTGGCGCCGGCGTGCAGCGAGGCAAAGGGCGGCAGCGCGACGATGAACCGGCCGATACAGTAGGGCTCGGCCTCAGGGTAGCCCTGCGCCATCATCCGTGCCTGTCGCTCGCTCATGCTCGTACACCCCGTCAACAGATAGCCCAGTAGTCCCAG
>NZ_WNXE01000488.1:0-1239 GCF_010993615.1 Arhodomonas sp. KWT
CGGCGGAACTCGTGCAGGTCGCGCGCCGCAGGCGTGCGATATTCCGGTTCGGTCATTGAAGACGTCGCACGCGGCCCGCGGCCGTGCACGACCTACCGGTCTGGAACGCCATCGAGCAGGGCGAATACTCCAGCCCAGCCAGCGCCCCAAGCTGCGCGTCGACCCGACGGGGTAACCGATCACCGGTAGGTCGGCTGCTCAATGGCAGCCGACGTCCCGTCCGACAACCTACGCCTTCCTTGCTACGTTCCCAATCGCCGACCGGGCGCGGTACGCTCCCTGGACGATGACAGGATCACGCTCGTCAGGGAGGACGAGACCATGGAATACCGGCGTGCACACGTACCGGGCGGATGCTATTTCTTCACGGTGGTGACGCGGTACCGGCGACCGCTTTTTTGTGACGACGGGCTACGGCGATTACTCGGGGCAGCGATTCGCGCCGTTGCCCGGTATCGCCCGTTCCGAACCGAGGCAATCGTCCTGCTGCCCGATCACCTGCATTGCATGTGGTCCCTGCCACGCGGCGACCCGGACTTCTCCGGACGGTGGCGGCTGATCAAGCGCTATGTCTCCACGCGGGCCGGCGACAAGCGAATCTGGCAGCCCCGTTTTTGGGAGCACCGGGTGCGGAATGACGTCGATTTCCGTCATCACCTGGATTACATCCATTACAACCCGGTAAAACACGGGTTTGTAACGGCTCCGGGGGAATGGGCCTGGAGCAGCTTCCACAGGTTCGTGCGGGCCGGGGTCTATGCGGCGGAGTGGGGTACCGCGCCGCCGGACACCCCCGACAGGGTTGGCCGGGAATAGCGAAAAGTCGGCCGCGTATGCGCGTCGGCGAAGATGTCGGCTGCCTTGAGCAGCCGACCTACCGGAACGCGCCGCGGGACCGGTTCCGGCCCTGTTCGGTCGGGTAGGTTGGCTGCTCCTGGCAGCCAACATCCCGGTGCCGCTACACCGGGGCGAAAACGCCGGCTGCCGGGAGCGGCCGACCTACCGAAGCGCGCCGGGGGACCGGTTCCGGCCCTGTTCGGTCGGGTAGGTTGGCTGCTCCTGGCAGCCAACATTCCGGTGCCGTTAGACCGGGGGACAAACGTCGGCTGCCGGGAGCAGCCGACCTGCGCGTGGCTGGACCGTATGACACCCGGGCGCAACCCCGGCCGGGCTACCGCCGGCCGGTCTGGGCGTTGCCTTCGCCGCCTTCCGGCAGGGTGATGTTGAGCTCGAGGACGT
>NZ_WNXE01000489.1:0-1234 GCF_010993615.1 Arhodomonas sp. KWT
GGCAGCCGGGCAGCTAAGCCGCGGCCATGTCCATCACCGGTCTCCCGTGGCGGCGGCTCGCCGCCACGGCGCTCCTCCTCCTGGGGCTAGTCCCGGGCCCCTCGCCGGCCGCGGATGACGGCGACGGCCCGGTCCTGCTGGGGATCGTCTCCGAGCGCTCTGCCCCCCGGCTGGCCGCCGGCGCCGAGCGCTATGCCGCCGACCATACCGGCCATGAGATCGTGCTGCGCACCACCGGGCAGATCGCCGGACTCTCTGACGCCGAGCTCGCCGCGCTGTGGCAGCGCGCCGACGCGGTGCTGCTCGCCGCCGTGTTCGGCGACGCGGTGGTGCCACGCCTGCGCCGGCTGGTGCAGCGGGACCGCGGCCCCCGTGCCGTGATCGGCGTGAGCAGCGACCGCGCCATCAACCGGCTCACGCGGCTCGGCGGCAGGCAGCCGCTGGCGGGGCTCGAGGACGCCACCCTGGACGCGCTCACGGCCAATCCCGGCGCGGACGAGGACCCCGCCGCCATGCGCCGGCGGCTCGCCGCCGAGCACCCGGCCCAGGCCGGCTGGCTCGCCGCCCACGCCTACTGGAGCGGCCGCGGTGCGGCCAATGCCGCCGGCCTGCTCGCCTACCTGGCCCGGGAGGCAGGTGCGGACGTGCGCGTACCCGAGCCGCAGCCCCGGGCGCCGCTGCGTTACTACCACGACGGCGAGGTCGTCCCGGCGGACGCCCTCGGCCTGGAGGCGGGGCGTCCCGTGGTCGCCGTACTGGACCACGACACCGGCGACAGCGCCGGCCAGCGCGCCCTGCTGGACGCCCTGTGCGAGGCAGTGCGCGAGCAGGGCCCCCAGTGCCTGGTGCTGCTCGCACGCTGGGGGCGGGCCAGCGTCACCGCGCTGGAGACCCTGGAGCAGCGCCTCGGCGACGCCCCGCTGGGCGCGATCATCAGCCTCCAGGGGTTCGTGATCGGCGGCGGCGACGGCCGCGAGGCCGCCACCCGGGCGCTGGAGTCGCTGGACGTGCCGGTGCTCCAGGGCATCCGCCTGAGCAAACGCACCGAGGGCGAATGGCGGCTCTCCCCGGACGGCCTGCCCGTCGACAGCGTCCACTATCGGCTGTCCATGCCCGAGTTCCAGGGCGTGAGCCAGCCCATGGTGCTCGCCGCCGCCGAGCCGCCCCGGATCGATCCGCTCACCGGCATCGAGCTCACCGTGACCCACCCGCTGCCCGCACAGGTGAATGCCAT
>NZ_WNXE01000048.1:0-19903 GCF_010993615.1 Arhodomonas sp. KWT
AGGTGCTCGGCGCGGATGGTGTGGCGGGAGTCGGCGAAGGCGTCCAGCAGCATCCGCCCGGCGAGCAGGTTGATCCGGCGGGGGACGCCGCCGGTGGCGACGTGCAGCAGCCGGAAGACGGCCTCGGAGAAGCCCGGGTCGCCGTCCCAGCCCGCCCGCTCCAGGCGGTAGTGCACGTAGTCCCGGGTCTGCTGCTCGTCGAGGGGTTCGAGCCGGCAGCTCGCGATCAGGCGCTGGTGGAACTGCTCCATTTCCGGGCGGCGGATGAGCTCGCGCAGCGGCGGCTGGCCGAGCAGCAGGATCTGCAGTGCCGGCTCGCCGCCGACGGTGAGGTTGGTGAGCAGCCGCAGCTCCTCCAGCGCCTCCGCCTCCAGGTCCTGGGCCTCGTCCACCACGAGCAGGGCGCGGCGGCCGCGGCGGGCGCGCTCGGTGAGGTCCTCCTGCAGGGCGGTGAGAATGGTGGCCTTGTCCCGGTGCGCCGGGGTGAGCCCGAAGCCGCTGGCGGTCAGGCGCAGCAGGTCCTCGGCGCCGAGCCGGGAGGTGACGATCTGGGTGATCTCCGTCTCCTCGGGCACGCTCGCCAGCAGATCCGCGACCAGGGTGGTCTTGCCGCAGCCGGGCGGGCCGGTGACCACCACGAACCCCTCGCCGCGCATCAGGCCATACTCCAGGTAGGCCTTGGCGCGCTGGAAGCTCGGATGCGGGAAGACCACCTCCGCGCTGGGGGTCAGCCGGAAGGGGTCGTGCTCCAGTCCGAAGAATCGGTGGTACATCGCCTCGGGCCCTTGTTCGTCCGCGCGAAACGCTCGCGGGAGCAGTCTATCAGCCCGGGTGCGCCCCGGCGTATGCCCGGCCGTGCGCTCAGGCGGCGCGGTCGTCGCCGAGGAGGCAGTCCCGGGCCTCGTTGAGCTGTGCCGCGAGGTAGCCGGAGCCGCCGCGGTCCGGGTGGCAGTGCTGGATGAGCCGGCGGTGGGCCGCGAGCACGGTCTCCCGGTCCGGCGGGTCGGGCTCGTTCTCCAGGCCGAGCACGGCCAGGGCCCGGGCGCGGGTCATGGGGCCGTCGTCGCCGCCCGACGGTGGCGGCGTCCCCGCGGACCCGCCGGCGGGTGCCGTGCGGCTGCCGAGGAAGCGCAGCAGCGGGGCGAGGCGCATCGCCGTGGGGAGGAAGCGCTGGATGGCGGCGGCGGTGGCGGCGATGGCCGCGCCGATCCAGGACAGCCGGCCGGTGGCGACCAGCAGCGCGATGACCACCAGCGCGCCGATGAGGATCAGGCGTGGCAGGTGCGGGCGGATCGACGCCCGCGCCGCGGGCGAGACCCAGAAGACCGCGGCGGCCACCACCGCCGCCAGCACCAGCAGCTTGATCAGCACGGCGGCTCCTTGGCCGGCGGCAGCCCGTGGGCCTCGCGGATCGCCGCGCAGCGCTCCCGCCAGCGCTCCAGGCGGCGGTCGTAGATGTCGAACACGCAGGGGTCGCAGCCCGTGCCGCAGCACTCGTCGAGATCGGGCTCGCGGGGTGGCGGCGGGAAGCGCGGTTCGTCGCGGGACGCGGTGTCACTCATGGCAATCGGCCAACGCTTCTTGCTAAACCTCTGAGGAGATTGGCAACTGCCCCCATGATACCAGCGCCGTGCACCCCGGTGCCCAGTGCACCGTGACCTCAGCGCCCGGAGCGGTCCCGCTGGCCCTGCAGCGCGGCGAAGGCGGCGCCCATGGCCGTCTCCGGGCGCGACTCGGGTTTCTTGTCACCGCGCCCGCCCCGGCCCCTGCCTTTGCCCTTGCCGGCGCCGCCCGGTTTGCCCGCCGGCCGATCCCGGCCGGCCTTGCTGCCGGCCTCGTCGTCCAGGCGCATGGACAGCCCGATGCGCCGGCGCTGGAGGTCGACGTCGATCACCTTCACCCGGACCACGTCTCCGGGGCGGCAGACCTCGCGGGGGTCGCGCACGAACCGCGATGCCATGGCGGAGATGTGCACCAGCCCGTCCTGGTGGACGCCGACGTCGACGAAGGCCCCGAAGTTGGTGACGTTGGTGACGGTGCCCTCCAGCACCATGCCCGGCTCCAGGTCCTCCGGGCGCTCGACGCCCTCGCGGAAGGTCGCGGTGCGGAAGGCCGGGCGTGGGTCGCGTCCGGGCTTGTCCAGCTCGGCGAGGATGTCGGTGACCGTGGGCAGACCGAAGCGTTCGTCGGTGAACTTGGCCGGGTCCAGGCCGCCGAGCAGCTCGCTGTTGCCGATCAGCTCGGCGACGCCGCCGCCCGTCTCGGTGAGGATGCGCTCGACCACCGGGTAGGCCTCGGGGTGGACCGCGGAGGCGTCCAGGGGCTGGTCGCCTCCGCGGATGCGCAGGAAGCCCGCCGCCTGCTCGAAGGTCTTGGCGCCGAAGCGCGGCACCGCCATCAGCGACTTCCGGTCCGGGAACGCGCCGTTGCTGTCGCGGTGCTCGACGATGCGATCCGCCAGTGCCGTGGTCAGCCCGGAGACCCGCGCGAGCAGCGCGGCCGAGGCGGTGTTGAGGTCCACGCCCACGGCGTTGACGCAGTCCTCGACCACGGCGTCGAGCTTGCGTGCGAGCGCGAGCTGGCTGACGTCGTGCTGGTACTGGCCGACGCCGATGGACTTCGGGTCGATCTTCACCAGCTCGGCGAGCGGGTCCTGCAGCCGCCGGGCGATGGAGACCGCCCCGCGCAGGGAGACGTCCAGGTCCGGGAACTCCCGCGCCGCCGTCTCCGAGGCGGAGTAGACCGAGGCGCCGGCCTCGGAGACCAGCACGCTGGCGAGCCCGCCATGGCCCTGGCGCAGCTCGGCGACCAGGCGTTCGGTCTCCCGCGAGGCGGTGCCGTTGCCCACGGCAACCAGCGAGACCTCGTGGCGGCGGACCAGGGCGTCGAGGGCCGCCAGGGCCTCGTCCCAGCGCTTCTGCGGGGCGTGGGGGTAGATCGTGGCGGTGTCCACGAGCTTGCCGGTGGCGTCCACCACCGCGACCTTGCAGCCGGTGCGCAGTCCCGGGTCCACGCCCATCACCGCCCTGGGGCCGGCGGGGGCGGCGAGGAGCAGGTCGTGGAGGTTGCGCGCGAACACCTCGATGGCCTCCGCCTCGGCGTTCTCGCGCAGGCTGCCGAGCAGGTCCGTCTCCAGCCGGGTCAGGAGCTTCACCCGCCAGGTGAAGCGCACCACGCCGGCGAGCCAGTCGTCCGCGGGGCGGCCGGCGTGGCGGATATCGAAGCGCGCGGCGATCATGCCCTCGCCCCGACCGGGGCCGGTGCGCTCCTCGGCGAGTTCGTCGGGCATCGCCAGGCGCAGGCGCAGCACGCCCTCGCGGCGGCCGCGGAACAGCGCCAGCGCGCGATGGGAGGGGATGCCGTGGAGGGGCTCGCGGTGGTCGAAGTAGTCGGAGAACTTCACCCCGTCCTCGCGCCGCGACTCGTCCACCTCGGAGATCAGCACCCCCTCGCGCCAGGCGTAGTCGCGCAGCCCGGCGATGAGCTCGGCGTCCTCGGCGAAGCGCTCGGCGAGGATGTAGCGTGCCCCCTCCAGCGCGGCATCCGTGTCGGCGACGCCGGCCTCGGCGTCCACGTAGTCCGCGGCGGCGGTGGCCGGGTCGAGGCCCGGGTCGGCGAGCAGGGCGTCCGCCAGCGGCTCCAGCCCGGCGGCGCGGGCGATCTCGCCCTTGGTCCGGCGCTTCTTGCGGTAGGGGAGGTAGAGATCCTCCAGGCGCTGCTTGGTGGTGGCGGCCTCGATGGACGCGCGCAGCGTGTCGCTGAGCTTGCCCTGCTCCTCGATCGCCGCGAGCACCGTGGCGCGGCGTTCCTCGAGCTCGCGCAGGTAGACCAGCCGGCGTTCGAGCTCGCGGAGCTGGCCGTCGTCCAGGCCGCCGGTGGCCTCCTTGCGGTAGCGGGCGATGAAGGGCACCGTCGCGCCCTCGTCGAGCAGCCGTACCGCGGCCTCGACCTGCCGCGGGGCGGCGTCGATGTCGCGGGCGATGCGTTCGGGGATGTTCACGCTCATAGGGTCAGTCCCGGGTGGGGTTGTCGTCTCGTGGGGTGTCGCCGGCGTTGCTGTCCGTGCCGGCGACGCCGTGATAGAGGGTGCTGTGCACGTAGCGGTCGTGGGCGTGGCGCAGGAGTACGGCGATCACCGCGGCCACCGGCAGCGCCAGCAGCACGCCGGCGAAGCCGAAGAGCTGGCCGCCGGCGAGCACCGCGAAGATCACCGCCACCGGGTGCAGGCCGATGCGGTCGCCGACCAGCAGCGGCGTGAGCACCATGCCCTCCAGCGTCTGGCCGATGCCGAACACCGCCCAGACCAGCAGCAGCGGCACGAGGATGTCGTTGAACTGGAAGACCGCGGCCACGCTCGCCGCGGTGATGCCCACGACGAAGCCGAGGTAGGGCACGATGTTCGCCAGCCCCGAGAGCATGCCGATGAGGATGGCGAGGTTCAGACCCACCAGCCACAGTCCGGTGCTGTAGAGCACCCCCAGCGCGAGCATTACCAGCAGCTGGCCGCGCAGGAACGCGGCCACCACCTCGTTGCACTCGCCGCCGAGCTGGCCGACCACGCCCTGCACCGAGCGCGGCAGCAGCTCGCGGATCCGCGCCATGAGCACGTCCCAGTCGCGCAGCAGGTAGAAGCCCACCACCGGGATCAGCGCCAGGTTGGTGATCAGCCCCACCAGCGCCAGCCCGGACTGGGTGGCGCGGGCGATGACCGCGGCGGCCACGGAGCCGGTGGACTGCCAGTGCTGGGTGACGGCGTCGCGCAGGGTCTGCACGTCCAGCCGCGAGGCGGACACGCCCAGGTGCGCCTCCATCCACGGCACCGCGGTGCGCTGCACCCAGTCCACGATCGCCGGCACGCGCTGGACGAGGTAGTCCACCTGGTGGGCGAGCAGGGGCAGCAGCATCACTGCCACGCCGATCACCACGCCGAGGGTGGTGCCGAAGACGATCACCACCGAGAGCGTGCGCGAGAGGCCCCGGGCCTCCAGGCGGTCCGCGATGGGGTCGCTGATGTAGGCCAGCAGCGCGGCGACGAGGAACGGCGTGAGCATCCCGCGGAGCAGGTAGATGAGCACGCCTCCGGCGATCAGCGCCGCGAGCAGCGGCCACGCCTGACGGTCGCGCAGACCGGTGCCTTCCATGTGGGTGCATCCTTCCAGGTTGATCCGACCGGGGAGTCTAACCCAGTGAACGGCGATGGCGGGGGCACGGCTATGGCAGCAGACGTAATTACCGGAAACGGATCACAATTGGGCCCGATTCGCGCTAGAGTAAGGGCTTTGCCGCAGATCCTCAGGGAGAGCCCGGTGCGAAATCCCAATCGCGTGCTGATCTGGATGAGCGTTTTCCTGCTCGGCGTTGCGGTGGCCTGCGCCCTCCTCGCCGGCCCGCTGCGCAACGCGTTCATGGCAAATGCCGTGTTCAACGGCCTGATCCTTGGCGTCCTCGCCATCGGTATCCTGATCAATTTCCGCCAGGTCCTCATCCTCGGCCCGGAGGTCTCCTGGATCGAGGCCTTCCGCCGCGCGGACCGCGAGAACCCGCCGGAGCCGCCGCGCTCGGGGCTGCTCGGCTCCATGGCACGCATGCTCACCGGCCGCCATGGCGACCGCTTCAGCCTGTCCACGATGTCGATGCGCACGCTGCTGGACGCGATCCGCTCCCGGCTGGACGAGCAGCGCGACCTCTCGCGCTACATGATCGGGCTGCTGGTCTTCCTCGGCCTGCTCGGCACCTTCTGGGGGCTGCTCGACACCCTGCGCGCGGTGGGCGGGGTGATCTCCTCGCTGTCCATCGAGGGCCGTGACGCCGCGGCGGTGTTCGCCGAGCTCAAGAACGGTCTCCAGCAGCCCCTCTCGGGCATGGGCACGGCCTTCAGCTCGTCGCTGTTCGGCCTCGCCAGCGCCCTGGTGCTCGGCTTCATCGACCTGCAGAGCGGCTACGCCCAGAACCGGTTCTACAACGACCTCGAGGAGTGGCTGTCCGGGCAGACCAAGCTCGGCAGCGGCGGGGCCGGCGGCGACGGCGAGGGCAACGTCCCCGCCTACATTCAGGCGCTGCTGGAGCAGACCGCGGACAGCCTGGACAAGCTTCAGCGCATCATGGCCCGGGGCGAGGAGGAGCGGCGCAGCTCCGAGGGCCGGCTCACCGAGCTCACCCAGGAGATCGCCAACCTCGCCGAGCAGTCCCGCGGCGAACAGCGCGGGCTGATGAATCTCACCCGGACCCAGGCGGAGCTGCAGGGGGTGCTGCAGAACCTGGCGGATGTCACCGGCAGCAACGAGGCCCACGAGCGCGAGGTCCGGGACAACCTGCGCCACATCGCCGGCAGCCTGGACCAGCTCCGCCAGGGCCTCGCCGGGGACCGCGAGCACGTGGTCAACGAGCTGCGCGAGGAGCTGCGGCTGCTCACGCGCACCCTCGCGCACTTCCGTGACGACCGCCAGGGTTAGCGGCGATGTTCGGGGGTAGCCGCCGGGGACGCAACGCGGTCAACATCTGGCCCGGCTTCGTCGACGCGCTCGCCACGATCCTGCTGGCGTTCGTGTTCGTGCTCATGCTCTTCGTGGTGACGCAGTTCTACCTGAGCGACGCGCTCTCGGGTAAGAGCCGCGCGCTGCAGCGCCTGCAGGACGACGTCGAGCGCCTCGCCGAGGAGCTGTCCATGGAGCGGGGCAAGCGCGAACACCTCCAGGAGCGCATGTCCAGCGTCTACAACGAGCTGCACACGACGCTGTCCGAGCGCGATTCCCTCGCCGAATCCCTCAAGCAGGCCCGGGGCGAGAACGAGCAGCTCGCCAGCGAGCTCGCGGAGAAGGACCAGGCCCTGGAGGTCAGCCGCGAGAAGCTCAAGGTGCGGCTCACCGAGCTGGCCTCGCTGCAGGCGGACATCGACACCCTGCGCAAGGTGCGCAAGCGCCTGGAGGAGGAGGTCGGGGCCCTCTCCGGCAAGCTCGGCGATACCGAGCAGAGCCTGACCCAGGCCCGCGACCGCAGCAAGGCGCTGTCCGCCGAGCTCGCGGACGCCAAGGAGCGCACCCATCTCGCCCAGGAGGCGATCGAGGAGCGCACCATGCGCATCCGCGACCTGGTCGCCGAGATCGACGAGCGCGATCAGGCGCTGTCCGAGCAGAAGGGGCTCACCGCGGACGCGGAGACCCGCATCGAGCACCTGCGCAACGAGCTGCGCGCGCTGCGCGACCAGATCCAGCGCGTCGCCCGGGCGCTGTCCGTCTCCCAGGAGACCGTCAGCGAGCAGCGCACCCGGATCGAGGACCTGGGCGAGCGGCTGAACCTGGCGCTCGCCGAGCGCGTCGAGGAGCTCTCGCGCTACCGCTCCGAGTTCTTCGGCCGGCTGCGCGAGGTCCTCGGCGACATCCAGCAGATCCGGATCGTCGGCGACCGCTTCATGTTCCAGTCGGAGCTGTTCTTCGACAGCGGCTCGGCGCAGATCGGCGCGGACGGCCAGGAAAAGCTGGGTCAGCTCGCCAACGTGCTCAAACAGGTGTCGCAGCGCATCCCCGACGACATCCCCTGGGTGCTGCAGGTGGAGGGCCACACCGACCGCCGGCCCATCAGTACCGAGCGCTTCCCCTCCAACTGGGAGCTGTCCACCGCGCGGGCGACCAACATCGTCCACTTCCTGATCGATCAGGGCATCCCCGCGGAGCGCCTCGCGGCGGCGGGCTACGGCGAGTACCAGCCGCTCACCGAGGGGGATTCGCCGGAGGCGATGGCGCGCAACCGGCGCATCGAGCTCAAACTGACCCGGCGCTGACGCCTCCGGCGGGGGCGCACAGGGCCGCCCCCGCGCTCAGCCGCCCGCGCGCCGGTGTCGCCGGGCGAGGGCGAGCACGCCGGCGAGGCTGGCGTCCGCCGCCGCGACAGGGTGGGCATCCAGGCCGAAGTGGCCGAGCGCGGCCTCGTAGCGCGGCCGCAGGGCCCCGTCCGCGACGAGCACCACCCCCTCGGGGGCGTACAGCCCGCGCATGCCCCGGATCTCGTTGCCGATGAGCAGCCCCGAGACGTAGTCGCGGATGCCGGTGGCGGCGAGCTCGCCGTAGAGCCAGCGGCTGCGGGCGGTGAACAGCTGATGCCCGAGGCCGCCGGGACGCCCGGACTCCGCGAGGCCCTGGCGGAAGGCGGTGCCGTCGGGGGTGTCGGTGTCCGCCGCGGGCACGCCGATGAGGGTGTGCCGGGTCACCGCCTCGAACAGCTCGCCGGTCATCACCGTTGCGAAGTGGCGGAGCGTGCCGTCGCCCACGCGGGCCCACTTGCTGTGGGTCCCCGGCAGGCAGAGCGTGGCGTCGCCGCGTGCCGCCAGCGCCAGCGCGCCGACGATCTGGACCTCCTCGCCGCGCATCACGTCCACGTGGCCGCCGTCGCCGTGCAGGCGCACGCCGGGCACCAGCCAGGTGTTGTCGAGCCCGGGGGCGGCGGTGAGTCCGTCGGCGAGGTCGCCGGCGGTGACCGGCAGCGCCGGCTGCGGGGCCTCGTGCCAGCCCTGGCGCGCGCCCACCATGCCGGCGAGGTAGACGGGCACGGCGCCGTCGCGCCGCCAGTCGCCGAGGCGTTCGCGGCAGTAGTCGGCGAAGGACCCGCCGGCCAGCTCGCGCATGCCCTGGCCGCTGGTGATCCGATCGAGGCAGGCGCCGCTGTCCGCGTCCACCAGGTAGGCGCGGAACGCGGTGGTGCCCCAGTCGACGACGATGATCCGATCGCTCATTGCCCGCCGTCCCTGGCACGCCGGTATTCGGCGACGATGTCCCGGGCGGCGGCGCCGACCTCCGCGGCGGGGCGCCCGGCGCGATAGACGTCCCCGCCGATGCCGTAGCCCGCCGCCCCGGCGGCGTGGAAGTCGGCCAGGTTCTGTGCGTTGATCCCGCCGACCACGAATACCGGCAGCGCCGGTGGCAGCACCGCACGCACGTCCCGGAGGTAGCCGGGGCCCAGGCGCGCAGCGGGGAAGAGCTTGAGCGCCGAGGCGCCGTGGCGCGCGGCGAGCAGTGCCTCGGTGGGCGTCATGCAGCCGATCAGGCTGGTCATGCCTTCGCCGGCGGCGGCGTCGATCACCGCCGGGTCGGTGTTCGGGGTGACCATCAGCGGCAGTGCCAGTGAGGCGAGGCGGGTGACCGAGCCGGCGTCGAGCACCGTCCCCGCGCCCACCAGGGTCTCCGCCGGGCAGTGGGCGCGCAGCCGGCGCAGGCTCTCCCAGGGCTGGGGGGAGTTGAGGGTGACCTCGAGCATGCCGAAGCCGGCGTCGATCAGCGCGTCGGCGACCGCCTCGCATTCATCCGGCGTGATGCCGCGCAGGATGGCGACCAGCGGGCGTTCGGCGAGTGCGTCCTGAAAGCGTGGATCCATGGCCGTCTCCTCAGGGTGGTCCCGGCCGTGCCCGCCGTTGCCCGGGCCCGTCTTCGTGGCCGGGGGGCGCGGTCAGCAGGCCGGCCGCCTCGCAGGCGGTACGTATCGGCCCGGCATAGCGGTGTGCCCAGTCGTCGCCGAGCCGGTAGCGGGGCACGCTCACGCTCACCGCGGCGACCGGCTGTCCGTCCACGCCGTAGAGCGCCTGGCCGAAGCACACGATGCCGGGCTCGTTCTCCTCGTCGTCGACGGCGTAGCCCCGCGCCCGCACCGTTTCGAGCGCCGTCCGCAGCGCCGGCAGGCCGGTCACGGTGTTGGCGGTCATCGGCGCCAGCGAGAGCGTCCCGGCGTAGCGATCGAGGGCCTCCGGTGCCAGTGCGGCGAGGAAGGCCTTGCCCACGGCGGAGGCGTGCATGTGCACCTGATTGCCCACCATGGACGCCATGCGCACCGAGGCCAGGGACTCGACCTTGTCGACGTAGATCATGACGTCCCCCCGGGGTACCGCCAGGTGCACGGTCTCGCCGGTGGCGTCGCGGATCGCCACCAGTGCCTCGCGGGCGCTGTGGGGGAGGTCGTCCTGCTCCCGGCTACGGTGGCCGAGCCGGGCGAGCTCGGGGCCGAGGAGGTAGCCGCCGTGGAGCGGGTCGCGGACGACGAAGCGTTCGTCTTCGAGGGCGCCGAGCAGGCGGTACAGCGTCGCCCGCGGTAGCGCGCTCGCCCGCTGGATGTCCTTCAGGCGTGCGGGCCGGGGCAGTGCCGCGATGCTCTGGAGCAGGCGCAGCCCCTTCACGAAGGTGGCCGCCCCCCGCGCCGAGGAAGTGCTGTCCTGCTGCCCGGGTGCGCTCATCCGGTGTCGTCCCCGTTGCCGGTTTGACGCCTCGTCCTGAGGCTGCCTATGGTCTTAATAATCGGACTTATTGTCCACATAGTGGGGCAGCAGTGCCGCAACGGCCGCCGCTCCAGGGGCTGGAGAGATGAGGGAGAGGCGAATGACCGCTGACGACCGGGTGAAGGGCCCCTGCCGGGCGGTGTCGGCCGTCCGCGGCGGCTGACGCGCCATGGTGGACATCGTCTGCCTCGGCGAGCCGCTGCTGGAGCTCAGCGAGCGTCCCGGCGACGGCGGGACCTGGTTCCTCCAGGGCTACGGCGGCGATACCTCGAACTGCGCGATCGCCGCGGCACGCCAGGACGCCTCGGTCGGGTATCTCACCGCCCTCGGCGACGACGGCTTCGGACGGGCGTTCCTCGATCTGTGGGCGGCCGAGGGCGTGGATGCCAGCGCGGTGGCCGTGGACCGGGACGCGCACACCGGCGTCTATTTCATCCGCTACCGCGACGGCGAGCACGCGTTCAGCTATCTCCGCCAGGGCTCGGCGGCCAGCCGGCTGGGCCCGGACGACCTGCCCCTCGACTACATCCGTGCCGCCCGGGTGCTGCATGTCTCCGGCATCAGCCAGGCCATCAGCCCCGAGGCCTGTGACGCCGTGTTCGCTGCCGTGGCGGCGGCGCGCGAGGCCGGCGTGACGGTGAGCTACGACACCAACCTGCGTCTCAGGCTCTGGCCGCTCGCCCGCGCCCGTGCGGTGATCCATGCCGCCATGCGCGAGGCGGACATCGCCCTGCCGGGCCTGGAGGACGCGCGCCGGCTCACCGGGCTGACGGACCCCGACGCGGTGGTGGACTTCTACGCGGGGCTCGGGCCCCGCATCGTGGCCCTGAAGATGGGGCACGAGGGGGTGCTGGTCGCGGCGGACGGCGAGCGGGTGCACTGCCCGCCGCACCCGGTGGCGCAGGTGGACGCCGCCGGTGCCGGCGACGTCTTCGACGGGGCCTTCCTCTCCGGGATCGTGCGCGGGGTCCGGCCGGTGGCGGCGGCCCGGTACGCCAACGTCGCCGCGGCGCTGTCCACGCTGGGGCGGGGCGCGGTGGCGCCGATCCCCCGCCGCGCGGCCGTGGAGGCCGCCCTGCGCGGCGCGTGAGGCCGGGGCGTCACGGCGTGGCCGCGGTACCCACCCGGTCGAGAAACCGCCCGAACAGCGCGGCGATGTCGTCGATCACCTCCGAGAGGCCGTGGTCGCCGTCGAGCACGTGCAGCCGAGCGCGGCAGGCCTTGGCGTAGCGCACGCTGTGCGCCGGCGGGATCAGCTCGTCGCGCCAGCCGTGCACCACCTCCACGTCGCCGGCGTGGGGCGTGACGTCCCCCTCGTAGCCCGGCAGGTAGAACGCCGGCGCCATCAGGAACAGCCCCGCCGGCCGGAGCGTGGCGCTCGCCGCCGCGGCCACGTAGCCGCCCATGCTCGAGCCCACCAGGACCAGCGGGCCCGCCGGGCGCGGCTGCGCGAGGAGATGGCGCACGCGCTCGTCCGGATCCCGGGTGTGGCGGTAGTCGACGCTGGCCACGCCCGCCCCGGCGGCCCGGGCGACCTCCGCCAGCCGGGTGATCTTGAAGCCCCAGGGGCCGCTCTCCTGGCCGTGGCTGAACCAGACCTCCATCACGACAGGTCCAGCGCGTAGGGCTTGAGGGTCTCCAGCGCCACCACCTCCAGGGCGGCCTCGTCGCTGGCGAGCAGCCGCACCCGCGTGGCGCAGCCGGCCTCGTGGGCCTCCAGCCAGCGTGCCGCGCACAGGCACCACTGGTCGCCGGCCGACAGCCCGTCGAAGCCGAACTCCGGCCGGGGCGTGGACAGGTCGTTGCCGCGGCGGGCGCTGAAGGCGAGGAATTCGTCGGTGAGGGTGGCGCACACCGCGTGAACGCCCGCGTCGTCGGCGCCGACGCGGCAGTAACCGTCGCGGTAGAAGCCGGTGACGGGGTCGCTGCAGCAGGCATCCAGTGTGGTGCCGAGCACGTTTCTGCGGGTCTCCGGCATGGAACGGGAACCTCTTATCCCTGGGTGTTGTCGGCCATTGTAGGACGCTGGAAGTGAGATGCGCACGGCGGCACGAGCCGTCGCCGGGGACGAGCACAGGGAGGTGCCCGGAGCCCGGTGTCAATCTTTCCCTCCTGTAAAGTCGGCACAATGCCGATTACCCTTGTTTCGGCCCGGTTCGCCGGGCCGCACTTTTTTCCCGGCAGCGCCGCGGGTGCCCGCGTGCGGGTGTTCGCCGATGCCGGGTTGGTGAACGGGAGGATCGTCGCTTGCGCCTGCTCCATACCGCCGACTGGCAGATCGGCAAGGGCTTCGGCCGGATCGCCGGCGACGCCGGGGCGCTGCTGCGCGAGCAGCGCTACGCCGTGATCCGCCGCATCGCCGCGCTCGCCGCCGAGCACCGGGCCGACGCCGTGCTCGTCGCCGGCGACGTCTTCGACAGCCAGACCCTGCCCGACGCCGCCCTGCGCCGGACCATGGAGGCCATGGCCGAGTGGCCCGGTCCCTGGGTGCTGCTGCCCGGCAACCACGATGCCGCCCTTGCCGAGAGCGTGTGGACGCGTATCGAGCGCCTCGGCTGCCGGCCGGACAACGTCCACGCCGCCGTGACCCCCGAGCCGCTGGTCCTCGCCGACGGCCGTCTCGCCGTGCTGCCCGCGCCGCTGCGGCGCCGCCACGAGCCCGGTGACGTCACCGAGTGGTTCGACACCGCGGCCACCCCCGAGGGCGCGGCGCGTGTCGGCCTCGCCCACGGCAGCCTGCGCAACCGCCTGCCGGAGGCCGCGGAGGCCCACAACCCCATCGCCGAGGACCGCGCCGTGACCGCCGGGCTGGATTACCTGGCCCTCGGTGACTGGCACGGGACCCTGGAGATCGCCGAGCGCACCTGGTATGCCGGTACCCCGGAGACGGACAGTTTCCGCAGCCGAGACCCGGGGCATGTCCTGCGGGTGGACCTGTCGGGTGGTGCCGCGCCGGCGATCACGCCCCTGGCCACGAGCCACTACCAGTGGCACGAGTGGCAGCAGGACCTCACCGGCGAGGGCGCCCTGCAGGCCCTGGAGGACCGGCTCGCCGGCCTGTCGGCGCCGCTGGAGCGCCACGTCCTGCGCCTCGTGCTCGCCGGTGGTGTCGACCTCGCGACCCGCTCCGCGCTGGATGAGCTGCTGGGGCGGTGGCAGGCGCGACTCGCGTACCTGGACTGGGACGACAGCGCGCTGCGCCCGGAGGCCACCGAGGCGGATCTCGCCGTCTTCGAGGGCAGCGGCTTCGTCGCCGACGCGCTGGCCGCGCTGCGCGAGCGTCAGGCCGCCGGTGAGATCCATGCCGCGGAGGCCGTGCAGCGCCTCTACGCCGCCTACCACGAGCTGCGCTAACGGCCACGTCAGGGAGGGACGCATTGGAGATCCGGCACCTGCGCATCGAGAACTTCCGTCACCTGGTGGCGCCGTTGGAGATCGGCCCCCTGGAGGACGGCCTCAACGTGCTCGGCGGGGACAACGAGGCGGGCAAGTCCACCGTGCTCCAGGCCCTGCGGGTGGCGCTGTTCGACCGGCACGGGCTGAGCGGCCGTGCGGCCTCGGAGCTCCAGCCCTACGGCCACCGGGTGGGCCCGGAGGTGACCCTCGCCTTCACCTGTGGCGGTGACGAGTACCGCCTGTGGAAGCGCTTCTGCCAGGGCGCCGGCGCGCGCCTGGAGGGGCCGGGCGGGCGCTGGGAGGGGGATGCGGCGGAGGAGGCGCTGCAGTCGCTGCTTGGCTTCGAACGCCCGGGCCGGGGCGCCACGGACGCCCGCTACCAGGGCGTCTGGGGCCTGCTCTGGGTGACCCAGGGCACCACCTTTCATGCCGTCGATCCCGCCGAGAGCGCGCGCCGGTCCCTCGGTGCGGTGCTGGAGGCGGAGGTCGGCGACGTCCTTGGCGGGGCCGCCGGCCAGCGCCTGCTCCGCCACTTCACCACCGAGCGGAGTCGTTTCTGGACGTCCACCGGCCGCCCGGGGAAGGTCCTCAAGGACGCGGAGGCCCGGGTGGAGGCCCTGTCCGCGGAACTCGCGGAGGTGGACGGCCAGCTCGCCGAGTTTGACGAGGCCGTCAATCGGCTTGCCCGCGAACGCGAGGAGCTCACTGCGCTGGAGGACCCGGAGGCCGCCGCCGAGCGCCAGCGCCGACTCGATACTGCCCGGGCCGCCCACCAGCGTCTGGAGGCCCGGCGTGCCGAACGTGAGCGCCTCGCCAGTGCCCTGCGCGTCGCCGAGGCCGAGCACCAGCGCCACGACGCGGAGTGGCAGGAGCGCCAGAAGCGGATCCGCGAGCTCGCTGAGCTGGAGCAGACCCTGACCGCGGCGGACATGGCGCTGGCGGACGCGGATGCCCGCGTGAGCCGTGCCGAGGCCGCGGAGGCGGAGGCGCGCGCCGCCCACGAGGCCGCCGGCCAGGCGGTGACCGATGCGCGCCGGGCGGAGGCGGAGGCCGCCCGCGCCCGCGAGCGCCTGGAGCGCGAGCGCCAGCTGCGCGACGACCGCGACGCCCTCGCCCGGGCAGAGGAGGCGCTGGAGGCCGCCCGGCAGACGCGGGCGTCGGTGGCGGACATCGCCATCCAGCGCGGGGACGTGGACGAGCTGCGCGGCATCGAGGAGCGGCTGGCCCGGGCGGAGGCGCGGCTGGAGGCCGGCGCCACCCGGGTGGACGCCGAGGTCTCCGTGCCCGTGTCGGTCAGCGGTGCCGCGGAGCCCGTCGCCGAGGGCCAGTGGCGGCTGACCGGCGAGGGCGTGCTTGCCCTTGAAGGGGTCGGCATCGTGCGCGTGAGCCCCGGCGGGATGGACCTGGTGGCGGCGCGGGAGGCCCGGGACGAGGCCCGCGAGGCCCGGCGCGGGGTGGCGTCCCGGCTCGGCGTGGACACCGCCGCGGACGCGGAGGCCGCCCTCCAGCGCCGCGAGCGCGCCCTTGCCGACGCCGCGGCCAGCGAGAAGCTCGCCGCCGCGCACGCGCCGGATGGGGTCGTGGCCCTGCGCGAGCGGGTCCAGGCGACCGCGGAGCGAATCGAGGCCCTGCCGGCGGCTGACGACGGGGTGGACCTGGAGGGTGCCGCGGCGGCGCTGCCGGCGCGGCGCGAGGCTCGGGAGGCCCGGGAGCGCGAGCACGCGGACTCCGGCCAGCGGCACGGTGAGTGCCGTGACGCGCTCGCCGATTGCCGTGAGGCCCGGGTGGCCGCGCGTACCGAGCGTGACCAGCAGGCCCGGCGCCGGGACCAGCTCGCCGCCGCCCTGGCGGAGGCGCGCGCGGGCCGGGACGACGACGCCCTCTATGCCGCCCTGGCCGCCGCCCGCCAGGCCCTGGAGACCGCCCGCGACGACCTCGCCCGCGCCGATGCCGCCATCGCCGCCGAGGACCCGGAGACCGTGGCCCTGCAGCTCAAGACCGCCGAGGCCGCGGTCACCCGGGCGCACGAGGAGCGCGAACGCACGGCCCGCGCCGTGCGCGACCTGCAGGTGCGCCTGGAGGCGCTGGGGCAGCAGGGCCTGGGCGAGCGCCGGGTCGAGCTGGACACGGCGCTGGCGGAGGCCCGGCGGGAGCGGGACCGCCTGCAGCGTGAGGCGGGGGCGGTGAAAATGGTGGCCGACGAGCTGGAGGCCGCGGCGAGCGAGGCCCGCCGGACCTTCCTCGGTCCGGTGATGGAACGCCTGGCACCGTACCTGCGCATGCTGATGCCGGATGCCGAGCTGGTGCTGGACGACACGCTGACCCTTACCGGTGTGCGACGGGGCGGGCAGGAAGAGGCCTTCGGTGACCTGAGCCTCGGTACCCGCGAGCAGCTCGCCATCCTCGTGCGTCTGGCCTTCGCGGATCTGGTCGCCGAGCGCGGCGAGCCCGTGCCGGTGATCCTGGACGACGCCCTGGCCTTCGCCGACGAGCACCGCTTCGAGGCGATGAAGCTGGCCCTCGCCCGGGCCGCGGAGCGCCACCAGGTGCTGGTGCTCACCTGCCGCCCGCGGGATTACGCCACCCTCGGTGCGCCGCTGTATCGCCTGGAGCGGGCGTTGTGAGCGCCCAGGGTGTCACCGCCGTGTCACGCAGCGTGGCTACCCTGATCGATCACGGTCTAACCCGGAAATGGCACGCAGGCCCGCGCCGCCGGTGCGGGTCGCGTTGGACTGGACCAGCCGTTTCAGTCACGTCCTGTGGTAATGCGGTGATCAATCGTCATTAGTTAACCGCGTGGGCGATTGCGTGCCATTTCCGGGTTAAGGGGCACACCATGATCGAACGCGAAAGCCTGGACGCGATATTCGCCGCCCGGGCGCTTACTGCACTGTTCCAGCCGATCCTTACCTGCCCTTCGGGCGGGCTCTGGGGGCACGAGGCGCTCATCCGCGGGCCGTCGTCCGGGCCGCTGCACTCGCCGCTCAAGCTCTTCGACGCCGCCGCCCGCGAGGGCCGGCTGGTGGAGCTGGACCTGCTCTGCCGTGAAATCGCCATCGAGGCCTTCGGCCGGGCGGGCTGCCCCGGGCGGCTGTTCCTCAACGTCACCCCGGACGCGGTGGTGGCCAGCGACCATCCCACCGGCGAGACCCTGCGGTTCCTCGAACGCGCCGGGGTGGCCCCGGAGCGGGTCGTCATCGAGATCACCGAGCAGTTTCCCATCCACGACTACACCATCGTGCGCCACGCCGTGGATCATTACCGCTCGATGGGGTTCGCCGTCGCCCTCGACGACCTGGGGGCCGGCTATGCAGGGCTCCGTCACTGGTCGGAGCTGCGCCCGGACTACGTCAAGATCGATCGCCACTTCGCCAGCGGCGTCGAGTCCGACGCCGGCAAGCGCGAGGTCGTGCGCTCGGTGCTGGACATGGCCCGGCGCATGGGCACGCGGGTCATCGTCGAGGGCATCGAGACCGAGGCGGAGTACACGGCGCTGCGCGCGCTGGGCATGACCCACTCCCAGGGCTATCTCTTCGGCCGGCCGGCGGAGCGCCCGCTTACCGTGGATCAGCCCATGCCCGGCGGGGATGCCGGCGGCGTGCCCGGTGCCGCCGTCCAACGGCCGACCGCGCGGGTGCTCGCGCGCGAGGTCGTCCCCGCGGAGCCCACGGCCAGCGTCGCCGAGGTGGCGGCGCGTTTCCGCGCGGAGCCCGACCTGCGCTGTATCCCGCTGGTGGGCCGGGACGGCCGGGCCGTGGGCATCGTGCGCCGGGACACCCTGCTCTCGCGGCTGGCCCACAACTACGGGCACGCCCTGTTCGCCGGGCGCGAGGTCACGGGCTTCGTCGAGGCCTCCACGGTCACCGTCCCCGGCGACCTGCCCCTCGAGGCGCTGAGCCGCCGGGTGACCGAGGCCGAGGACGCCGACGAGGCCATCCTCATTACCGATCCCGACGGGCTCTACCTGGGCGTGGGCAGCGTCTTCGACCTGCTGCGCCGGATCACCGACCTCCAGGTCCACAGCGCCCGCCATGCCAACCCGTTGACCGGGTTGCCCGGCAACGTGCGCATCGAGCAGCATATCGACGCCCTGCTCGCCGCGGGCACGCCGTTCACCGTCGTCCACGCGGATCTGGATCATTTCAAGGCCTACAACGACTTCTACGGCTACCAGCGTGGCGACGAGGCCATCCTCGCCACCGCCCGCATCCTGCAGGCGCGGCTCCACGCGGGGGATTTCGCCGGTCACGTCGGCGGTGACGACTTCGTGCTGCTGCTGCGGGGCAGCGACTGGGAGCCCCGTTGCCGGGCGCTGCTGGAGGACTTTGCCGCCCACGTGCCGGCGCTCTACGACGCCCGGGAGCGTGAGCGCGGGGGCATCGAGACCCGTGACCGCCAGGGCTGCCCGCAGCGTTTCCCGCTGCTCTCCATCTCCCTCGCTGCCGTCCCCGTGCTGGACCGCCGCTTCACCAGCCACTACCAGATCGCCACGGTGCTCGCCGAGATCAAGCACTGCGCCAAGCGCGAGCCGGGCAACAGCCTGTTCGTGGACCGCCGGCGCCAGCCGGAAGGGGAAGTGCCCGGCGCGGTGGCGCCGTTGGGCGGTGCCGCCGGCTCCGGCGGGGCCTGACTCCCGCCACCTGGGAGAACGGCTACTCATTCCGAGGTAGTTGTTAAACACTTCACATTTTGAATAATAATTGCCCTCGCTGCCCGGGTGTGACTGCGCCCGTCCGGCGGCGACCGGGGATGCCGCATCATCCCCGCTCCCTCCCGCAGGGCACGCAAACCGCTTATCCCGCGTCGACCGGCCACCACCGTGTCCGCCGGGGGCCGCGCGGTGTGCCGAATTGACGGAAGGCGCGGGGCGCGGTTGTCACGTGAGGTTACTAAGGTGGGAGCAAAGGCTTTGAATCGATTCAACAGCGTCGAGGCCAAGGTGCTGGCGGCGGTCGCGGTGGGCGTGCTGCTGATCGTGGCCGGGGCCTCGTTTGCGGTGATGCGCACGTGGGAGTCGGTTACCGGCTTCAGTCACCTCCAGGCGCAGCTGAGCGCACGGATGTCGGATACCGCGGACCTGCAGCGGCGCTTCGCCAACCAGACCCTCGCCTGGAAGAACTATCTCCTGCGCGGCCGCGATCCTGACGGGCGCCAGGATTACTGGCAGCGCTATGAGCAGGCCCGCGCCGGGGTCGACAAGAACGTGGGGGAGCTGAAGGCGCAGTTCGAGAACGCGAAAGTGCTTGCGGCTATTGGTGCGTTCGAACAGGCGCACGAGCAGATGGTGGCCCGGATCCGCGATGGCCGGCAGCGTCTCGCCGCGAACGGTTTCGCGGTTGTCGGCGTGGACCGGCAGCTGTCAGGGATGACCACGCCCGTGCGCCAGGCCCTCGATGACCTGGTCGCCGCTATCGAGGCCCGCGCCGGGGAGAAGGCGGTGGAGCACCGTGCCGCCGCCAGCACGGCGTTGCGGGTCGGGCTCGGCGGTATGCTGCTGGCCATCGTCGTCAGCGCCCTGGCGTTGCGTTGGCTGCTGCGGCGCACGGTGACCCGTCCGCTCAAGACGCTGGTCGCGGACCTCGATCGCATCGGCGACGGCGATTTCCGCCAGCCGGTGGTGGTGAGCTCGACCGACGAGGTCGGACGGGTGGCCGGTACCGCCGAGACGCTGCGCGTCGACCTCGGGGCCATGCTCGCCCGGCTCAAGGAGTCCTCCTCGAGGGTGTCCTCGTCGGCGGAAGAGCTCTCCTCGGTGGCCTCGGAGACCCAGGGCGGTATCCAGCGCCAGCGCGGCGACACGGATCAGGCGGCGTCGGCGATGAACGAGATGGCCTCGTCGGTGCAGGAGATCGCCCGGAACGCCACGGAGTCCGCGGAGACGGCCAGGGCGCTGAGCCGCGACGCCGACGCAGGGCGCGAGACCATTACCGCGAACGGTGAGGCGGTCTCCGGGGTCGTCGCCTCCATGAACCGCGCCAACGAGGCCATCCAGGCCCTGGAGCGCCACGCCGGCGACATTGGCGAGGTGGTGGCCGTGATCACCAGCGTCGCCGACCAGACCAATCTGCTGGCGCTGAACGCCGCGATCGAGGCGGCGCGTGCCGGCACCGCCGGCCGCGGCTTCGCCGTGGTGGCCGAGGAGGTCCGCTCGCTGGCGGGCGAGACCCAGCGCTCCACCGAACGCATCCGGGGCATCGTCACCCAGGTCCAGGAGAGCAGCCGGACCGTGGTCGAGGCCATCGAGAGCAGCCA
>NZ_WNXE01000490.1:0-1230 GCF_010993615.1 Arhodomonas sp. KWT
AACCCCGCGCTCATTCGCCGGTCCCGTCGAAGTGCCGGTAGCCGGTGCGCCCCGCGGCAAGCGGCGCGCCGTCCGCACCGACGAGGGTCACGGCCGCGGCACCGGCGGTAATCACGCCAACGGGCGTCACCGCCACGCCGGCATCCGCCGCACGACGCCGTAGGGCCTCGCCGGCGTCCGCCGGCGCGGTGAACAGCAGCTCGTAGTCGTCGCCGCCGCTGAGGGCGTAGTCCAGCGCGGCCCCGCCGCGCGCGGCCAGCGCGGGTGACAGCGGGACGTCGGCGGCACGCACCGTCGCCGCCACCCCACTGCGCTCGCACAGGTGGGCGGCATCGGCAAGCAGCCCGTCGGAGACGTCCACCGCGGCGGTGGCGAGCCCGCGCAGTGCCCGCCCGAGGGCGATCCGGGGGGTCGGCCGGTGGAGCCGCTCGATCAGGGGGGCCACGTCGTCTCCGCGCTCGCCGGCCTGCCAGCAGGCCAGCCCCGCGGCGGCCTCGCCGGGCCACCCCGAGACCCACAGGACGTCGCCGGGGCGGGCGCCGTCACGGCGCAGGGGATTGTCCACCGGCCCGCCGACGAACAGCGATGCCGTCAGCCGCTCGCCCCGCGTGGTGTCGCCGCCGATGAGCGCCAGGCCGTGGGTCCGCGCGAGCGCGTCCAGCCCGCCGCGCATGGCGGTGAGCCAGTTCTCGTCCACCGCCGGCAGGGTCAGCGCCAGCAGCGCCCAGGCAGGCTCCGCGCCCATCGCCGCCAGGTCGCTGAGGTTCACGGCCAGCAGCTTGTGGCCGATGCTCGCCGGCGGGGCGTCGGCGGGGAAGTGGACGTCCTCGATCATGGTGTCCACGGCCAGCGCGAGGGTCGTGCCGCCGACCTCGACCAGGGCGGCATCGTCGCCGCAGCCCAGGGTCACGTCGCCGCGCTCGGCCCCCAGGCCGGTGAAGAACCGCTCGATCAGCGCGAACTCCGAGAGGCTCATCCCTGCTCCGGCCGGAACCACTCGGGGTAGAGGGTGGCGATGGCCTCACCGCCGGCACGCCAGCCGTGGCAGCTGTTCATGAGCATCGGGCGACCGTCGCTGTCCGGCGGCGGATGGATGGTCTGGTAGGCGGTGGTGGCGATCGGGCGCAGCAGCTCGAAGAGGTGGGTGCAGCCCTCGACGCTCCCGATGCGTGAGCGAACCGCCTTCATCCAGCCGGGGCCGATGCGCACGCCCACCAGCGACTGGAAGGC
>NZ_WNXE01000491.1:0-1219 GCF_010993615.1 Arhodomonas sp. KWT
GTGGTGGACGGGCTGATCATGCCGGTCAGCTCATGTGGACGTACGTGCCCGGGGCGTCGGGCAGCGAGGTCCCGCGGTCACGGCCACGCTCGGGGGGACGGGCCGGCACCGTGGCGCCGGAGTGGCGCGCGAGCCATTCGGCCCAAGCGGGCCACCAGGAACCGTCGACCGGGGCGAGGGAAGCCTGCCACTCATCCGGGTCCAGGTACGGGTCGCCCTCGGTGCGCGTGCCGATCCGGAAGTGCCGGTGTGGATGACCGGGCTCGCTGATCACGCCGGCGTTGTGGCCGCCGTTGGTAAGCACGAAGGTAACGGCCGTGTCGGTGAGCAGCTTGATCTTGTACACCGAGCGCCACGGTGCGACATGGTCGGTCTCCGTGCCAACGGCGAAGACGGGGACGTGGATGTCCGTCAGTGCGATGGGCTGGTCGTCGACCCGGTATCGGCCCTCGGCGAGGTCGTTGGCGAGAAAGAGCCGGTGCAGGTACTCGGAGTGCATTCGGAATGGCAGCCGGGTGCTGTCGGCATTCCAGGCCATCAGGTCCGTGATCGTCTCCTCACGCCCCAGCAGGTAGCTGCGGGTCATGCGCGACCAGATCAGGTCGTTGGCACGCAGGAGCTGGAATGCCGCGACCATCTGCTTGGGATCGAGGTAGCCCTGATCCCACATCACGTCGTCCAGGTAGGCCACCTGAGCCGGGTCGATGAACAGCATCAGCTCACCGGCCTCGCTGAAGTCCGTCTGCGCGGCGAACAGGGTCATGCTCGCCACCTGGCGCTGTGCCTCGCCCCGCAGGGCGGCGAGCGCGATTGCGAGCAGCGTGCCTCCAAGGCAGTAGCCCACCGTGTGTACGGGTACGTCGGGGATCAGCCGGCGCACGACGGACAGGGCCCGGTAGAAGCCGCGATCCAGGTAATCGGCGAGGCCGATGTCACGGTCGTCCTCGCCGGGGTTCACCCAGGAGATCATGAACACGGTGTGCCCCTGTGCCACCAGGTAACGGACCAGGGAGTTCTCCGGGGAGAGATCAAGGATGTAGTACTTCATGATCCACGCCGGGGTGATCAGTACCGGCTCCGCGTACACCTCGGTGGTGGCGGGGGTGTACTGGATAAGCTCCATCAGCCCGTTGCGGTAGACGACGTTGCCGGGGGTGACCGCGACGTCCTGCCCGACCACGAAATCCGCCGGTGGCGGCGGGGGCATGCCGGACATCAG
>NZ_WNXE01000492.1:0-1214 GCF_010993615.1 Arhodomonas sp. KWT
CCCGGGATACGCGTCGACAATGCCTCCAGACGCTCGAACGGCACCTCGCAGACCGTGGTGGTCTCCAGCGCCTGGGCACCACAGGGGTGGCTGCCCTCGTTGATGGCGTCGAGCCCCACCACCTCGCCGGGTAGGTGGAAGCCCATGATCTGCTCCTCGCCGCTCTCGGAGAGCGTGTACGTCTTCAACGCGCCGGTGCGCACGACGTAGATCGCGCCGAAACCGTCGCCGGTTCGGTAGAGGTGCTCGTGACGCTTGATGGGCCGGCGTGGCTGCACGATCTGGTCGAGCCGGTCGACGTCCTCGGTCTCAAGGCTCACCGGCAGGCACAGCTGCACGAGCCCGCAATCGTTGCAGGCACTGCGCAGCCGCGCCACCCGGAACTCGCCGGGGTTGGGCTGGTCGCTCATGTCGCACCCTGGGTGAGTGGCAGTCCTTGGTTGTTCATCATCAGCATACGACATCACCCACGGCGGAGCACAGCCCGTTCTGGGGGTATTGTCAGGCCTCAGCTTGCCTGTCTGCACTCGTGGCAAGGCGCGCTGAGCGATGTGTAGCGGCGCTACATGAGCGAAGCGCAACGCCGCGCACGGGCGCAGACAGGCGAGCCCGAAGGGAGCTGCGGGGCTCTGAGACCTGAACAATACATCCGGAACGGCTGTAAGACGCACCGCACCGTTTCAGCCCAGCAGGGCCAGCGCGAGGTGCAGGCAGACCGCGGCCGGCACGGCGGCGAGGACGTCGTCCAGCATGATGCCGAAGCCCCCGTGCAGGCGCCGGTCGAACACCCGGATGGGCCAGGGCTTGACGATGTCGAAGACGCGGAAGGCCACCACACCCGCCGCCACCACGGCGGGGCTCTGCGGTGCCAGCGCCAGGGTGGCGGCCAGCCCCACGAACTCGTCCCAGACGATGGCGGGATGGTCGTCGACGCCCACCGCACGGGCGGTGACACCGCAGATCCAGCAGCCGATGACGAAGGCCGCCGCGAGCACCGTGGCATAGGCCCACGCCGGCAGCAGGCCGAGGGCCCAGACCAGGGGCGCCGCAACAACCGTACCGGCGGTGCCCGGGGCCCGCGGGAGCAGGCCGGACCCGAATCCCAGGGCGAGGAACTGGCGCGGATCGGCGAGACGAAACCCCGCGCTCATTCGCCGGTCCCGTCGAAGTGCCGGTAGCCGGTGCGCCCCGCGGCAAGCGGCGCGCCGTCCGCA
>NZ_WNXE01000493.1:0-1206 GCF_010993615.1 Arhodomonas sp. KWT
GCGGCCATCGTTGGAGCGTTTGCATCTCATGATGCAAAACCTAACACATCATGGCTTTACTTTCTTTAAGGTTAGTAACAGTGATTAGATGGCGCGCACGGATATTCAATAAACGTGCGCGCACGATATTGCACTCTGTGCGCTTGCGCGCTCTCATGTAACCCACTGATTTTATTGATCGTTAGTTTCCGCACCGCCAGAGGCGCCGCAATATCGTGCTTGCAGTTTGCGTCCGCGCCATTGGTACTGTACGTACGCCCCGTATTCGACATGGGGGTGATGTCATACCCTCGGCACGCGGCTCCGGCCGATGGACCGGTTCCGCCGGACGGTTGCGGGTAAAGCGCTACAGCATCCGTAAGGTGAGGAGCTACTACTGCCACTGGATACGAACAGTGGTCGGGCTGCGAGCGCGGATATCCAGCGACCGTGTGCGCACGAATGTTGGATGGCGATGCCACGATCGACCGGCGGAAAGACTGCGTTTTCAAAGGAAACGAGACGCCCGAGCGTGAGTAGCGCCTGCGATATCGTGCGTACGGCGTGACGTCCCGGAACTGGCCGCGGCGGGAGGATGTGTCCGTGAGCTTGCGGTAGGAGGGCATATTCCGCCGCTCGGACATTGAGCGTGCCCCGGTGTCCATACCCTATCCCCCATTCCTTCGAATCCGTTCTGGGAATCAGCCTGCTACGGCATGCATGCGGCTGTCCAGCCCTGTTGCTTATCGGCTTCCCCACCAGCGCGCGAGGTAATGTCGCAGGGCGTCGGTGATTCCGGTTGGTCTGGTTTCCGTGGCCTTGCCCTGTCCGGTTCCGATGATGCCGTTCGCAAAGTCCGCGGTGGTCAGTAGCTCGTTCGTGTTCGCGCTGCTTTGCCAGTGGCTGGCGAATCCGTCGTCGTCCGCCACGGCGCGGCGGCCGAGCTCGCCGAGGCGTTCGACGAATTCGGCGAGGGGATAGGCGGCGTCGGAGAGGTCACCGGTGTTCGTCAGGCGGATTTCGTGGAGGCGGAACGGCGGGCTGCCGTTGGCGGTACGGCAGGCGTCGAGCTCGAGGCTGAGGGTGGTGTTCTGCACGATCTCTTCCACCCGCTGACGGATAGGCCCCTCGGATTCGGGGACGGTGTCGTTGTCCGGGGCGACGAGGCGCACGAGCACGATGTCGGTGCAGCCCTGGCGCAGCAGCGGCGTCAGGGGCGGGTTGCGG
>NZ_WNXE01000494.1:0-1204 GCF_010993615.1 Arhodomonas sp. KWT
TCGGCCAGGTCGACGGCGTCCGGGACCAGCTTCTCCGCGCGCTCGACCCGCCTCTCGGCCTCGACGACACCGGCAATCGCCGCGCCGAGCCCGGCGGCGGCGGTAACGGTCGCCGACGTGTTGGTGACCACCGACGCCACACCCGCCGCGATGATCGGCGACAGGGTGCCGTATGACCCGATCGTCTGGGCGATGGCCAGCGCGGTGTCCGCGGTGCCGCTCGCGAGCCCCCCGGCCGCGGCCGCGACCCCGGCGGAGGCGGAGACCGTGGAGGCCTCGGCCTGGCGCAGCTGCAGGCGCAGCAGCTCGAGGTATTCGGCGGAGGTGATTGCCATCATCCGGGCGCTGTTGGCCGCGTTGAAATGCGTGTGCCCGATGGCTGCGAGGGCCTCGACGCAGTCGAAGTAACCGGCGAGACCGTCGAACGACGCGGTGGCCACGCGGTCGTCGTTGACCGCCGAGGCGCCGCGACTCGGCGCGTCGAAGACCGGCTCGCCGCTCGCCTGACGGCCGTCGAAGCGGCTGCCGTCGCCGTCGTCGTCGGACAGCCCGGGAGCGGCGATGGCGTAGGCGACATTGGTGTCCGTCCCCCCGGTGCTGGTGTGCAGCAGCGCGGGGTCCGTGTCGCCGGCGGCGGCGCGGTCGAGGGCGAAGCACAGATCGAGCATGTTCGCGTTGCCGAGGGGCGGCTCGCTGGGGGTGCCTTCCGCGTCCGTGAGCAGCGGATTGAACCGGTCGGCGGCGCGCGCCAGATCCAGGTCCTGGTCGGGGTTGCGGTAGACCCCGTAGCGCAGCTCGCCGGCGGCGCGCGTCGGCAGGCCCAGCGTCCGCCACGGCAGCAGGCCCTTCTGGGCCGGGTCGCCACAGGCCTCGCGGCCGTCATGGTCCGGGGCGGGGCACGGCAGCCGCCCGGTCTCGTAGATGAAGCCCACCAGGGCCCGCTCGGCGCGGACCATGAGCTGTTGCTGGGCCCGGGCCACCGAGGCGCGCTCAGCTGACGCCCAGTATGCGGTGAAGCCCACCGCGAGAAGACCGAGCACGGCCAGGACCACGCTGACCTCGAGCAGCGAGAAGCCGGCGATTCGGCGTCGTGCGCTCATGGCAGCAGACCTCCGCTGTCCTCGTTGACTGCGGATTCGAAGCGGTGCCGGGCGTCACCGGCATCGTCGAAGCCGATCCCGTTGCAGCTGGCCACGCCGCCGAG
>NZ_WNXE01000495.1:0-1194 GCF_010993615.1 Arhodomonas sp. KWT
GCCGTGTCCAAGGAGAAGTTTGAGCGCACGAAGCCGCACGTGAACGTGGGAACGATTGGTCACGTTGACCATGGCAAGACGACGCTGACGGCGGCGATGACGAAGGTGATGGCGGAGAAGTACGGGGGTGCGGCGCGCGCGTTCGACCAGATCGACAATGCGCCGGAGGAGCGCGACCGTGGTATCACGATCGCGACCGCGCACGTTGAGTACGAGACGGACGCGCGTCACTACGCGCACGTTGACTGCCCGGGGCACGCGGACTACGTGAAGAACATGATCACGGGCGCGGCGCAGATGGACGGCGCGATCCTGGTGGTCTCGGCGGCGGACGGTCCGATGCCGCAGACGCGCGAGCACATTCTGCTGGCGCGCCAGGTGGGTGTGCCGTCGATGGTGGTCTACCTGAACAAGGCGGACATGGTCGACGACGAGGAGCTGCTGGAGCTCGTGGAGATGGAGGTCCGGGAGCTGCTGAGCGACTACGACTTCCCGGGCGACGATATTCCGGTGATCACCGGCTCGGCGCTGAAGGCGCTGGAGGGTGACGAGTCGGAGATCGGCGCGCCGTCGATCATCCGTCTGGTGCAGGCGATGGACGAGTACATTCCGGAGCCGAGCCGTGCGGTTGACGGGCCGTTCCTGATGCCGATCGAGGACGTGTTTTCGATCTCGGGTCGCGGTACGGTGGTGACCGGTCGTGTCGAGCGTGGTGTGATCAAGACCGGCGAGGAGGTGGAGATCGTGGGTCTGCGCGACACCACGAAGACCACGGTCACCGGTGTGGAGATGTTCCGCAAGCTGCTTGATCAGGGTCAGGCGGGCGACAACATCGGTGCGCTGCTGCGCGGGACCAAGCGCGACGAGGTCGAGCGCGGGCAGGTGCTGTGCAAGCCGGGCACGATCACCCCGCACACGAAGTTCGAGTGCGAGGTCTACGTGCTCTCCAAGGACGAGGGTGGGCGTCACACGCCGTTCTTCAACGGCTACCGTCCGCAGTTCTACTTCCGTACCACCGACGTCACGGGTGCCTGTGACCTGCCGGAGGGCACGGAGATGGTGATGCCGGGCGACAACGTGAAGATGACGGTGTCGCTGATCGCGCCGATCGCCATGGAAGAGGGGCTGCGTTTCGCGGTGCGTGAGGGCGGTCGTACCGTCGGCGCCGGCGTCGTCTCCAAGATCATCGAGTAA
>NZ_WNXE01000496.1:0-1194 GCF_010993615.1 Arhodomonas sp. KWT
GACCCGACGGATCCGGCGAGCGTGCCGGCGGCCCCGGCGATCGCCGTGCAGTGGAACGCCCCATCCGAGCGCACCGACGGGACGTCGCTCGCGATGAGCGAGATCGACGGCTACCGCATCTACTGGGCCGAGAGCGGCCAGTCGCTGCAGGCCGGCGCCCGCATCGATGACGCCTACCAGACCGAGTACGTCATCGAGGGGCTGGAGAGTGGTACGACCTACCGCATCGCGGTAACCGCCATCGCCAGCGACGGCGGGGAAAGCGACCGCTCCGAGACGGTCTCGGTCACCCCGTAACCCCCTGCCCGCCCCCGGGCCGCTGCGGCGGCCCGGGGCATCCGGGCCCGAACCCGCCCCACAGACAGCCCCGGCCGATCCCGTCACGCGCATTCCACGGCCCCCTCATGGCCTGCGCCGACAACCCACACGGCATGCATGGCCGTGCCCCTTCCTGCCCCCTGAGGTCGCACCATACGGGCCACCGACCGGGTTTCGATGAGACCGGCGAGGTAGTAGTGTCTCCGGGAAACCACTGCACGGGGACGAACCACCGATGAGCCTGGCAGGAAAGACCCTTTTCATCACCGGCGCCAGCCGCGGCGTGGGCAAGGCCATCGGCCTGCGTGCGGCGCGCGACGGGGCCAACGTCGTGATCGCGGCGAAGACCGCCGAGCCCCACCCGCGCCTGCCGGGCACGATCTATACCGCCGCCGAGGAAATCGAGGCCGCCGGCGGCCGCGCCCTGCCGGTGGTCACCGATATCCGCGACGAGGCCAGCGTGGAGGCCGCCGTGCACCAGGCCGTCGGGCACTTCGGCGGCATCGACGTGCTCGTCAACAACGCCAGCGCCATCAATCTCTCGGGCAGCCTCGAGCTGCCCATGAAGCGCTACGACCTGATGCAGCAGGTCAACACCCGGGGCAGCTTCCTGTGTGCGCAGAAATGCCTGCCGCACCTGTTCGAGGCGGACAACCCCCACGTCCTCATGCTCTCGCCACCACTGGACATGCACCCGCGCTGGTTCCGCGACCACCCCGCCTACACCATCGCGAAATACGGCATGAGCATGTGCGTGCTCGGCATGGCGGAGGAATTCCGCGAGCAGGGCGTGGCATTCAACGCGCTGTGGCCGCGGACCCTGCTCAAGACCGCCGCCGTGGACAACCTCCTCGGCGGCCCGGAGGTCTCCGGCCG
>NZ_WNXE01000497.1:0-1192 GCF_010993615.1 Arhodomonas sp. KWT
CTCGGGGAATTCGAGCGCCGCGGCATCCCGCCCGGCGCACGCGGCGGCCAGCACCAGCTCGGTGAGATCCTCGCGGACCACCTCCGGCGGCGTGATCTCGGCGAGCGGCGCGCGTTCGCCCCACAGGCGCAGGCATACGCCGGGGGCCGTTCGTCCGGCGCGCCCCCTGCGCTGGTCCGCACTGGCGCGGGAGACCGCCTGCAGCGCCAGCACGGTGCGGCCGTTGCGCCGCATCGTGCGCCGCTCCAGGCCGCTGTCCACCACGGCGGTGACGCCGGGCACGGTGAGCGAGGTCTCCGCCACGTTGGTGGCGAGAATCACCCGGCGTGGCCCCTCGGGGCTCAACGCCCGGCGCTGGTCCGCCGCCGGCGCGCCCGCGTGCAGCGCGATGACCTCCGCCTGGACCCCGCCGAGCGCCCGCGCCGCGTCCGCGATCTCCCCGCGGCCGGGGAGGAACACGAGCACGTGCCCCTCCGTCTCCGCCAGGGCCCGCTCCACTGCGGGCGCAAGGCGGGTCTTCAGCTCACGGCTGTCGGGCATCCCCCTGGGATCGTCGCCGAGGTGGTGGACGCTCACGGGATAGGCCCGGCCCGCCGCCTCCAGCAGCTCGGCACCGAGGTGGCCCGCCAGGCGCTCGCCCTGAATCGTCGCGGAGGTGATGACCAGCCGCGGCCCCTCCGTGCGGGCACGCAGCAGCGCCAGGAGCAGGTCCGTGTCCCAGCGCCGCTCGTGGAACTCGTCCAGCACGACAGTGGCGAAACCGGCAAGCCCGTCCGCCGCCAGCCAGCGCAGGGCGATACCGGGTGTGACGAACACCACCTCGCTGTCCGGACCGTGGCGGACATCACCGCGGATGGCATGGCCCACCCGGCCGCCGGGCGACTCGCCCAGGTTGCCCGCGACGAAGCCGGCCAGGCTGGTGGCCGCGAGCCGGCGCGGCTCGATCACCAGCACCCGCCCCTGCCCCCGCGCCCACAGCGGCAGCCGCGTGGACTTGCCCGAGCCTGTGGCCGCGGACACCACCACCGGCCCCTGCGCCAGGGCGGTACGGAAGGACGGCTCGATGACGTCAATGGGGAGTTGGGGCGCGCTCTCGGTCATGGCCCGACAGGGTATCCGCGCGCGGCGACAAGCCCAAGGGCCGGCGCAGTAACTCGTGCGCGATCTTCGGCACCGGATCCGCGTCGTGGCG
>NZ_WNXE01000498.1:0-1191 GCF_010993615.1 Arhodomonas sp. KWT
CATGGCCCCGGCGAGGGCGTCGCCGGCCAGCCGCCGGCGCGTGCGCCCGCGCAGCAGGCCGCCGGTGCGGAAGCCGCCGCTGCCCGGCGCGGCCACGGCCTTGAGCCGCCGCTCCAGCGGGTTGACCCGGTAACGCCCGTAGCCGGCGAAGGCCTCGTCGCCG
This sequence comes from Arhodomonas sp. KWT, assembly GCF_010993615.1. NCBI lineage: Bacteria > Pseudomonadati > Pseudomonadota > Gammaproteobacteria > Chromatiales > Ectothiorhodospiraceae > Arhodomonas > Arhodomonas sp. KWT. The sequence goes on from NZ_WNXE01000498.1 coordinate 164, forward strand.
CCCTCGCCGGAGAACACGACCTTGAGGTCGCGCTGCGCCTGCTCGGCGAGATAGAGGGTCGGGAGGCTGGCGAAATCGCGCATCAGCTCATCCGCCGCCCAGATCGTGCGCGGCAGGCGCGCCAGCAGTGCGGCGCCGTCCGGCGCGAAGGGGTGATGCCGGCTCGCGTTGCGCCGGGCCACCTGCGCCGCCAGGGGCAGCTCGTCGACCATGTCCGGGGCCTCGAAGCCGACGGAATAGGTGTGCAGCGGCTCGTCGCGCAGGCGCGAGAGCGCCCCGAGCAGGGTGGCGGAATCCACCCCGCCGGAGAGGAACAGGCCGAAGGGCACGTCCGAGCGCTGGTGCTGGCGCATCACCCGGTCGAAGAGCTCGTCGAAGGCGGTGCTGGCCGACTCGAAGTCCGTCTCCCACGGCTCCACGGCGCTGGCGTCCCAGTAGCGGCGCCGGCCGCGGACCCGGCCGTCGACCACCTCCATCACCTCCCCCGGCAGGACCCGCTCGACCCCCTCCAGGATGGTCTCGCGCCCGGCGGCGTACTGGTGCTGGAGGTAGCGCGCGAGCCCCACCGCGCGCACCGACGGGCGTGCCGGCAGCAGCGGCAGCAACGCCTTGATCTCGGAGGCGAAGCGCACGCCGTCGGCACCGGCGGCGACGAACAGCGGCTTCTGCCCGAGGTGGTCCCGGGCGAGCAGCAGCCGCCGGCGGGGGACGTCGTAGAGGGCGAAGGCGAACATCCCGCTCACGTGCTCGAGGAAGTCGTCGCCGTAGACGCGGTAGGCGTGCAGCAGGACCTCGCAGTCCGAGTGCGTGCGGAACGCGCAGCCGGCGCGCTCGAGCTCGGCGCGCAGCTCCACGTGGTTGTAGATCTCGCCGTTGGCGATCAGCACCAGAGCGCCGTCGGCGGTGACCAGGGGCTGGTGACCGCCGGCGAGATCGATGATGGACAGCCGCGTGTGCCCGAGCGCGACGTTGCCCTCGCGCCAGACGCCGCGGTCGTCGGGGCCGCGGTGGCCGAGCCTCGCCACGGC
>NZ_WNXE01000499.1:0-1186 GCF_010993615.1 Arhodomonas sp. KWT
GACTTCGTGAACCATGGCGAGCGCTTCCGCGCGGTGCGATTCACCTTCCCCGACGGGGACGCGCAGTACTTCACCCCGGACGGCAAGAGCATGCGCAAGGCCTTCCTGCGCACGCCGGTGAATTTCACCCGCGTGAGCTCGGAGTTCAACCCGCAGCGCCTCCACCCCATCCTCGGCACCAAGCGCCCCCACATGGGCACGGACTACGCCGCCCCGCCGGGGACGCCGATCAAGGCGGCCGGCGACGGGCGCATCGTGCACATCGGCCGCAAGGGCGGCTACGGCAACGCCATCGTCATCAAGCACGGCTCCCGCTATTCCACCCTGTACGGCCACATGCGGGGCTTCCGCCGGGGGCTCTCCCACGGCGACCACGTCAAACAGGGCGAGGTCATCGGCTATGTGGGCAGCAGCGGCCTCGCCACCGGCCCCCACCTGCACTATGAGTTCCGGGTGAACGGCAAGCACCGCAACCCGCGGACCGTCAAACTGCCCGAGGCCGAGCCGATCCAGGCCAAGTACCGCGAGGACTTCGAGACGCAGACCGCACCGCTGGTGGCCCGCCTCGAGGCCGCCGCGCCCACGCAGGTCGCGAGCAACGGGCAGACCGAAGGCAACGCGGACAGCGGCGAGAGCCGCTAAGGCTCCCGGGACAGGCGTGACCAAGCGCTTCATCGGTCTCATGGCCGGCACGAGCCTGGACGGTGTCGACGCTGTCCTCGTGCGGTTCGGCAACGCCTCCCCAGTCATCGAGGCAGCCGTGTCCCGCCCGTACCCGGACCGGATCCGGCATACGCTGCGGGCCATTGGCGCCGGATCGCCGCTCGCCGACGTGGTCGCCGCCGACCAGGCCGTTGCCGACGCCTTCGGCGAGGCGGTTCGGGCGCTGCTCGCCGAGGCCCGCCAGACCGCCGAGGCCGTTACCGCCATCGGCAGTCACGGTCAGACGGTATGGCACCGCCCCGGCGCCCCGAAAGCCGCTTCCGTGCAGATCGGCGACCCCAGCCGCATCGCCGAGGCTACCGGCATCACCACCGTCGCCGATTTCCGCCGCCGGGACATCGCCGCGGGCGGTGAGGGCGCACCGCTCGCCCCCGCCTTCCACCTCGCCATCCTCCAGGGGCAAGGCAGCGGCACCGCCGTGCTCAACCTGGGCGGCATCGCGAACCTGACCGTGGGCGACGCC